>NZ_JAYMHD010000079.1:121423-167902 GCF_035656535.1 Streptomyces sp. H51 | reverse complement strand
ACGATCCCGTTGAGCACCGTGCGGTCGTCCAACCGTTTCCTGCCCCGCAGCGACTCGGGCAGCAGCGGCCGGACGAACTCCCACTCGGCATCCGACAGTTCATGGCGACGTATCACCCGACCATGATCCCCGACCAAAGATCATTTGACGACAGACCCTAGCCCAGCCTTCGCCGACCCCCGGATCCCCTCTTTCCCGGTACCGCCCGGCGCGAGCATGTCCGGGGTCAGGTGGCCGGCCAGGTCGTGGGCGTAGTCGCTCTCGCCCCTTGGAGGCTGGGCCGAAGACCGCTGTGATCAGGCCGCTGGTACCTGTTTCGCACAGGGTCATGAGCATCAGCCGGGGGTAGTCGGTCGGGCCGTAGCGGCGTTCGGTGCGGCCCGACCCAGGACCGGTCGCGCTCGTGGTCGGGGACGGTCAGGCTTCCGTCGAACGCATCCGGGACAGGAGCGGCTGCGCGACGTGGGGGTACGGGCCGGAACAAATGCCGGGCGTCTGCCACGTCGTGCGGTGCCGGACAATCGGCATCCGGATGATGTTCACGGGCCCGTGACGCTGCGGCCCACCCCGGCAGGCGCTCGGCCGGGCGGGAGGGGCGGTCATCCGATGACGGGCTTCGACGGCCCCGGCTACCGGCTCGCCGCCATCGGACGTGAGCAGGGCGACGCAGCCTGACGACGTGGTCGACAATCGCCCCATGGATGTCACCGAGCTGCTCCAATCGGCTTCCCTCCTGGTCCCGGAAGAGGCCGCCACCGAAAACGACATCACGGTGCGAGACGTCTGGGACCATCTTGCCCATGACGAATGGCAGATCGCTCTGAGCCTGCTGGAGGAGCTCGGGGACGGATCTCCACTGCCCTTGACGTTCTGGGAGCAGCTTGCCGAGGCGGCTGAGGAGCTCCGCCTCGAACGGAGTGCCGCTTGGTGCCACTGGCGGTGTTCTGAGATCCGAAACGGAATGGTCCGGGCGGACCTGACGCTCCGTCCGGCCTCGGAAGCGCGACGCAGGACACCAATCGCCGGTCACGGTGTTCTGCGGCCCATGTGGGACATCGGGAACCTCTCACCCACCGGGGGTGCTGCGGTGAGCATTGCCGGGCTCTGGGTCGAGGACATGCCCTTTCTGGAGCCCGGCGGCCGCGCCACTGTCCGCCTCGTTCCCCTCACCCCTTCTCACTGGAAGCACGTCGGAACCGGCCGACGAATCAGCATGCACGAGAACCGGACCGTGGCCGGTACCGCAGTCGTGCTGGAGATTCAGCTCCCTGCTACCGCCGTGCCCACGAGATGACGCCGGCTGTCCCATGCCTCTCACCGGTGCAGAAATCTCCGTCCTTCGTGGAGCGCCCACGGGAGTACGCCGACACCAGCCATCAGCTGATCATGAACCGGCTCAGCTGTCGCCCGAACAAGCGGCCCAGGACTACGCCGACAAGACCAAGTGGGAAAACTGGTGGACGTCGTCGGGATACTGCCGTCATGGCCGTCACTCAGCAACTCGCCCGCGTCCCGGCGGAGTATCTCGCCTCCTGCCGCCAGTCAGCCGACGCATCGAAGGATGGAGATCCTCGCTGGGATCCCCCGTTGGCGGATGTCCTGGACCTGGACTGGGCGCCGTTCCTGCTCGAACGGGTCTGCCGGCTGGGAGGTCTCGATGACGTCCATCGGTGTGCTCTCCGGCAGGCTCTCGACGGCGACACTGCCATCGACCTCGCCTTCCTCAACATCCATCCGCATGCCATCGGCCCCTTCGGGCCGGCCCCCACGGCCCTCTCGGCGGCTCAAGTGGCTCGCACTGCGGAACTGCTCGGGCAGATCGACTTCCCGGCCCTTCTGGCCGCCCTGCCGCCGGACGAAGCAGAGGCCGTCTCCTTGGTCGGCAACGGCGCCGACAGAATCGTCGGTGGCCCGAAGAAGTACGTACTGAGGCACTTCACCGCCCTGCGCGGGTTCTACCGTGCCGCGTCCCAGCGCCAGCTTCTCGTCGTGCTCTGGTGGGACTGACACGGACCGCCTGCCGTCGGCTCGCGTGAGCAATTGGGCAATTGGGCAATCGCAGACCGGGGCCTGCAGCGCCGCCGGTGCCTGCGGTGTCCCGGTCGACGACCGGTCGTCGGGACTGACTCGGCAAGGTCCGCGCCGAGCAGACCATGAGGGGCCTCGACGCCTCCCGTCACCGCCGCGTCCAGGGTTCGGGTCACCCGCAGAGGGAGCGACTGCTGGAGCTGTTCCCGTCGCTGCGTGGTGAGTCGGCACGTTGCCGCGGGGCAGAGACAGAAATTGTGATCCACCTGGGAACCAGTGGTCGAGCATGAGCATCTGGTCAGTAGACGGGAGTACCAGGACGTCCCGCTCATCTGGCCTTGGAGG
Organism: Streptomyces sp. H51; assembly: GCF_035656535.1. Lineage (NCBI taxonomy): Bacteria > Bacillati > Actinomycetota > Actinomycetes > Kitasatosporales > Streptomycetaceae > Streptomyces > Streptomyces sp. H51. Next base: position 165,529 of record NZ_JAYMHD010000079.1, on the reverse strand, counting down.
AAGGGGATCGGCTGTGGCACGCAAGCCGGTTCGGGCAGCCATCGGAGACGTCTGGATCACCTGCCAGGTCTGCGGCGGCGATCTGTTCCGAGAACGACAAGTGCTGTTGAACAGCGCCGGGCTCGAGTTCATGAAGGTAGCGTGGGCCGACGAGGCGGCGACGGGGCTGATCTGCTGGCAGTGCGGGTACGTGCACCTCTTCGTGAACAAGGACATCAAGCTCTACCGCCGCGACAAATGAGCCGGACGTGCCTGCCGGACCCGGCGACCGGGCGCTGATCATGCAGCGAGTTGCTGCGCGCATACGTCTGGTATCCCAGGATGCGCAAGCCGTGGGTTCTGGCTCAGCTTCTGCGACGCGGGCACGCTGAGCAATCGATCGGGGTGACAGTCCCGGCTCGTCAGGCTCTCCGGGCCACGAGTGGACCGGTGTTGGCGATCGAGTTGGCGGAAGCCGTCCCGCGTGTCGATCCAGCGGCTCCGCGAGTTTCTGTTCGCCCTCAGGTCTCGACCGCGCGCTTGATCGCCGCGAGGGTCCGCTCCATGCCGGTTTCGAGTTCGTCGGCGTGCGCCACCTCGCCGCCCAGGGCGAAGCGGGCGAAGAGCCGGCCGAGCGGGGTCAGCCTGGCGGGGACGGGACGGCGGTGGACGAGCCGGGTGCCGTCGGAGACGCGTTCGAGTTCGAAGGTCCACCGGACCCCGCTGGTCCTGGTGTCCCAGGACAGGCACCTGCCCGGCGCCACCTCCACGACGACGTTGCGCGTCGGCCAGATCACGGCCTTGCGGCGGTTGACCCCCAAGTACCACTGCCCGGCCCGCAGCCCGCCCGGCTTCAGCGGCAGCATCGCCTGGAGTTCGGGGCTGCGCCGGGGCCAGAGGCGGACGTCCGCCAGCGCCCGCCACACCGCCTCCGGCGACGCGGCGATCCGGATTTCGGCGCGCAGTTCCCGGTCGGCTGTCGGCTCGTCGGATGTCATCCTGCTCTCCCGCTTCGTGCTTGTCCTGTCGGGTTTCTTCGTGTGGATCCGCCCGGACGGTTCATCCGCGGCGCATGAGTCGCTGGACGATGCGCGGCCCGTACCCGCCGAAGGGCGGCTGGGCCAGGCGCAGGGTGTCCGGCCGCAGCGGCATGCGGAGCACGGGTTTCTCGTGGGAGAAACTGCGCCACGAATACGTGCCGTGATAGGCGCCCATGCCACTGGAGCCGACGCCGCCGAAGGGCAGCCCGGCCGCGGCGACGTGGACGAGGGCGGCGTTGTGGACGACGGCGCCCGAGGAGGTGTTCCGCTCGAACAGGCGCCGGGTGCGCGGTGAGGAGGAGAAGACGTAGAGCGCGAGCGGCTTGTCCCAGCCGTTGATCACCGTGACGGCCTCTTCCGCGGAGGCGACCGGGACGATCGGGAGGATGGGGCCGAAGATCTCCTCGCGCAGCACGGACACGGCCGCGTCGGGGCCGATGAGGGGGCGGCCGGCGGTGCCCGGCAGGGTGACCACCGTCGGCGCGAGGTAGCGGTCGCCGCGGTCGTGCGTTCCGCCGACGCGGACGTCCAGGCCGTCCAGGTAGCCCACGAGCCGGTCGAACTGGCGCTCGTCGACGATGCGGCCGTAGTCGGGGCTGGTGCGGGGGTCGGCGCCCCACATCTCCTCGATCGCGGTCCCGAGCGCGTCCACGAGCGCCGGGACCCGGTCCGGGGTGGTCATCACGTAGTCCGGGGCCACGCAGGTCTGCCCCGCGTTGGTGAACTTCGCCCATGCCAGGCGGCGGGCCGCGGTCCTGAGGCCGGCGTCGTCGTCGAACCAGACGGGCGACTTGCCGCCCAGCTCCAGCGTCACGGGCGTCAGGTGCTCGGCGGCGGCGCGCATGACGATGCGTCCGACCGTGCCGCTGCCGGTGAACACGATGTGGTCGAAGCGCCGTGCCAGCAGCTCGGTGGTCTCCGGTACGCCGCCCTCCACGACGCCCACCGCGCCGTCCGGGAAGTACCGCGGCACCAGCCGGGCGACCAGCGCCGAGGTTGCGGGCGCGAGCTCGCTGGGCTTCAGCACGGCCGTGTTCCCCGCGGCCAGCACGCCGACCAGCGGGTTCAGCAGAAGCTGCACCGGGTAGTTCCACGGCGCGATCACGAGCACGACACCGAGCGGCTCGGGCACCAGCTGCGCCCGGCCGGGCAGCAGCGCCGTCGGCACCGGACCCCGTTTGGGCCGCGCCCAGCGGCGCAGGTGCCGCAGGGCATGGTTGATCTCGCCGACGACGACGCCGGTCTCGGTCAGCCGGGCTTCGTCGGGACTCTTGCGGAGGTCGGCCGCCAGAGCCTGCTCGAAGGCGGACTCGTTCTCGGTGATCAATCTGCGCAGCGCGTGCAGGCGGCGAGTGCGGGCGGCCGCCGAGGAGGTCGCCCCGGAGTCGAAGAGGCTCCGGGCGGCCGCGACGGTCTCGGGAATCGGCCTGCGCGTCAGGGTGGAAGCGGTCACGGCAGCACAGTAGCCCATTTTCGAAACGGAAGCTTTTCGTTTCGGACTATAGGGGTCCTGCGAAGAGTACGGAGGAACGCGAGAGAATCCAGGCATGACTGGTACGACCGAGGACGCCACCACGCCGCGAAGGGGTCGGCGCAACGACCCGCGCTTGGACACGGCATTGATCAACGCTGCCGTCGAAGTCCTCAACGAGACGGGCTACGCCGCCTTCACCACCACGGCGGTCGCCCGGCGGGCCGGGGCGTCGACCGCCTCCCTCTACCGCCGTTGGCCCTCCAAACAGGCCCTCGCCGGAGCGGTCGCGCGGCACATCGCACTCAACGAACTCAGCGGCATCGACACCGGCTCCCTGGAGGGAGACGTACGCGAACTCCTTGCCCGCAAGCAGCGCATCCTCGACTCCGGCGCCGGTCCGGCCCTGCTCTCCCTCATGGGCCAGGCGGCCCACGACCCGGCCCTGCGCCGGATCCTCCACGAGGACGTCTACCTGGCCGCCCGCGAACGCCTGGAGGCGCTGATCGCCCTGGCCGCCCGCCGTGGCGAGCTCGATGCGGACATCGACAGCGGCCGGATCAGCGTCCTCGCCCTCGTCCTCGTCGGCACCGCCCTCGCCCGCTCGGTCTTCCTGCCGGTGCACGAGGCCACCACCGAACCGGCCGGCGACACCTCCGCCGATCTCGCCGAAACGGAACTACAGCTGCTGCTGGGTGCCCTGCGCGGGAGCGGCGACAACCCGTGAGGGCACAGCTCGCGCAGAGCCACGGCTCGACGAGACGCATGCCCGGTGTCCGCATCCGTGTCCCACGGGCGGCTTCGTCGAAAGCCGTGTTTGGCCTCGTCGGTGGGGGCTACCCCTCACGCGGAACCTCGACCGCAGCCGCCGAGGCCACGGTGACCAGCGGGAACACCGCGCAGCGCCCCCGTTCGGAACTGGACTGCGGGCGTGGCGGGGCAACGCGCGTGCGGAATACACATACGGCAAGGGGCTGGTCGTGATGACCATGACGACACAGCAGGGCGGCGGCGGAGGTTCCAGTGGCCTCTACGACGTACTGGAGCTCATTCTCGACCGGGGGCTGGTGATCGACGCGTTCGTGCGCGTCTCCCTGGTAGGCATCGAGATACTCAAGATCGACATACGGATCGTGGTGGCCAGCGTCGACACGTATCTGCGCTTCGCCGAGGCGTGCAACCGCCTCGACCTGGAGGCAGGCCCGCGCAAGCCGGCCGGCCTGACCGAACTCACCGGGAAGCTCACCGAATCCGGCGCCCGCGGCAAGACCAAGGGAGCGCTGTCCGGAGCCGCCGAGACGATCTCCGAGGCCTTCCAGCAAGCCCGTGACGAGGGGCGTCAGAGGCAGGGGGCGCGGCCCGCGCGCCGGAGGCAGGGAGAGCTCTGAGTACCCGCCTCGGCGGATTCACGGCGCCGCCGGACCAGGGCGCCGGCCGGGGCCCGTCGATTTGCCCTGGTGCCGCTCACCGCCCCGGCGACGGCGCCTCTCGGGCCGGCCTGTGCCCGGGGCCGCGCCGACGGCTCGCCGCCCGGGACACGGCAGCACCGTCCGGCACGCCGCCGTCCCGGAACGCCGCATGACCGCCCGCGTCGGGCAGCGCCCTGCAACTGGGCCCGCAGGGTATGCGTCGAAGACGCGGGAGCCGAGCAGACGGCGGGCGTGCACCAGGACCCTCGCGGCGGCGGTGACCACGTAGCGGGTGCGCGGCCCGGCGCCGACGGCGGCCCGGCGGCTGGCCTCGGCGACGCCCTCGGGCGGCGCCGAGAGGTGGGCCGACCGGCAGGAGCGGGCCATCTGCTGGTCGACGGCCGCATGGAGGGCGGCGTTGGTTGTCGCCGGCGAGATCGAAGCCTCGAAGGAGCCGCCGCCCCGACAGGCCGGTGCCTGGAGCCGCCACCGTCGCTGGGGGCGCGGCCGAATCGGCAGTCCAGCCTGAGCAGTGGTGGTCCCGTTGCGGTAGCTGAGGCGGTCGGGCATGGAACGAAGATGTGCTCGGCGGCCTGTACAGGGAGGTGTTCGTCGCGGTGTGGCCACCGCGGAGGCGCTGAGCGGGGCGGACCTCGGCCCACTCCACGTCCCTCATGTCGTCCGGGACAGCGCCGCGCCCGCCGTCCCGGGCAGCCGGACCGAACCTGTGCGGATGACAGCCGCACCCAGGAGGGACCGCGGTGGACGCATTCGGTCTGCCACGACGCACTCAGTCACTCGACCGGGCCTTGGGCGGTCAGCCCGGCCAGGGTGACCAGCGGGTCGATCCCTTCGACGATCTGGCGCCCCGTCAGCCCGAAGTCGATCAGGCAGGCCACCTCGTCCACGCCCGCCCGCTCCAGCCGTTCCACCATCGGCAGGCAGCCGGCGGGTGAGCCGATCAGCGAGCCGTGGCGCAAATAGCGCTCGTAGGTCATGTCGAGCAGCTCTTCCAGGACGTCAGCGGGGATCTCCTCCTCGGGCATGCGCAAGCCGCCGCTGATGGTGCCGCCGCCGACCGCCGACTTGCGTTCCAGGACGACGGCCGAGCGCAGGTACTCGCGGAACGGGACACGTGCCCGCCGTTCGGCCTCGTCGGCGTCGTCGTGCAGGTGGGTGTGGAGCATCAGCGAGACGATGCCGTCCTCCGGACGGTGCCCGTTGTCGGCCCGGGCGCGGCGGTAGGAGGCGATCTTCTCCGCCAGCTGGTCGATGTCCTGGCCGATCAGGTGGCTGAGCAGGTGAGCGCCGGCCGCACCGGCGTTGACGAAGGTCTGCGGATTCCCCGAGGAGGTGACCCACACCGGCAACTGCTCCTGCACCGGACGCGGATACAGCCTGACCGCGGTCATGCGTCCGCTGCCGTTGACCAGTTTGACCGAATCGCCCGCCCACAACCTCCTCACGGTGTCGATCTGTTCACGCATCACCTCGTGCCGGGACTCGTAGCGGTCGGGGTACAGGACGAAGTCGTTGGTGTTCCAACCGGAGCCGAACGACACCGCCACCCGCCCGCCGGACAGGTTGTCGACGGCCGACCACTCCTCCGCGATCCGCACGGTCTGGTGCAACGGCGAGATGAGGCTGCCGGCCCGCAACTGGATCCGCCGGGTGACCGTGGCGAGCGCGGCGCTGGTGAGGGCCGGATTGGGGAAGACCCCGCCGAACTCGTCGAAGTGGCGCTCCGGAGTCCACACGGCGGCCAGGCCGCCCTCGTCCGCCCGCTTCGCCGCCTCGACCATGGTGCGGTAGGTCTCCTGTGCGCCGCCCGCGGACGACGCGGCAAAGAACATTATGCCGAAGCGCATGTGCTTGACTCCCTCGGAGAACGGGCTGAAAGGCCGTGCTCGAACGACGTGCTCGCGTGCGCTCTCGAAGATGCGACGTTCCCGTGCGGTGTTCCCGACTTGCCGTTCGCGGGAGCCGACGGTTCTTCCACAGAAATGCGGAACCGGTAGAAGGGAATCAGGGGCACCGAGCGGCAGAACGCTAGTCACCCCTCCCTAACCGTGTCAATAAGTCGTCCTGCCGTTCCTTGATGGCCGAGGAATTGGGACTGCGGGGCGGGCCCTGGGACGGCAGGTCACGGGAGTCGAACCTTTCGGACGGATTCCGCCTCCGGAGCGGCCGGGGTACCCCATGTGAGGGACACGAGCAGATCAGCGCCCTGGTTGTCGCAGGTCGCGGACGTTGCCCGGTCGAAGGGTGACAGTGCGCCTGAGCACGGCCGGACGGTGGAGAAGCTGAGGTGAATGGGCCTGCCGGGGTCGCCTGGGGTGGCGCAAGAGAATTGGCCGGTTATGGCTGTGGCTGATCTCGGCCGGATGGGCCACCCTGGGTTGGTGTCGCCGAGCGTGTCCGGCTTGGCCACGAATCGCCTAAGTCGCTCCGGCGGAGAGGTCACACATACCTCCGGGTAATGCACAGCGGCAGCACACGAGGTGCTGTATCACGGTTCCGCCAGTGGATATGCAATGCCCGTCGGCAACACGGTCGCTCTTCCTGGGAATCCGACCGGCCGTTTCCGTCGAAAACCAGCTGCTCGCGCCATGGTTTGCCATTCACCGGAGCTTCGAAGTGGATCCCTCTGTCGAGGCACGTCCGTCGTTGAGGTTGGGAGAACAGACTTTGCGACCGTCGAACGCGATGCCAGCCGGCCTGGCCGGGCACGCCGGCCTGCGGGCCGACGGCGTCAGGATGCTGGCGACGCTGCACGGGCTGGACGACTGCGGGGCGGATCCCCGCGGAGGTGTCACCCGGCTCGGCTTCACACCCGAGGAGGACGCCGCCCGGGACTACCTGCGCCGGGTCGCGGCCGAGTACGGGCTGACCAGCGAGATCGACCAGGCCGGCAACCTCGTCATCCGGCGCGCCCACGTGAGTGACCGCCCTGCCCTCGTCATGGGCTCGCACCTCGACACGGTCCCGCGTGGCGGCACCCTCGACGGCACCTACGGCGTGATCGCCGCACTCGAGGTGCTGCGGGTGCTGACCGAACACCAGGTGCCCCTCGCCTACGAACCGATGGTCGTCGCGTTCGCCAATGAGGAAGGCGCCCACGTCCCGGTCCCTTTCTGGGGTTCGCTGGCGGTCGCCGGACGGCTGCCCGACCCGACGGGCGTCGTCGACCGGAACGGAGTGCCGCTGAGTGAGGCGCTGGCCCGGGCCGGCGGCAGCATCGACGCCGTCGACCGGGCCGCCTGGGCACCCGGCTCCGTCGCCGCCTATCTGGAGATCCACATAGAGCAGGGCCCCGTGCTCGAGGCAGCCGGCGTGCCGATCGGCGTGGTCGACGCCATCGTCGGCCGCACGATCGTCGAGTTCGAGGTGACCGGACGCCAGATGCACGCGGGGACGACGCCGATGAACCAGCGCTGGGACGCGCTGGTGGTGGCGGCCCGCCTGGTGCTCGCGATCGAGGCCGTCGCCAAGGACGACAAGCTGTGCGCCGCGGGAACCGTGGGCATCCTCGACGCGCTGCCGGGCCAGACCAACGTCATCCCCGGCCTCGTCAGGATGTCGGCCGAGATCCGCGACGGCGACATGGACCGGCTGCGCAAGGCCGAAGCGGCGATCCTCGCCGAAGCGCAGCGCCTCGCCGGCGTGCACGGTGTCGAGATCGAGTCGCGCGTCACCATGCGTTCCGAGGCGGTGAGCACCGCCGAACCGCTGCGCGAGGCGATCCGGCGCGCCGCGGGACACCTGGGGCTGGCATACCTGCCCATGTACAGCGGAGCCGGCCACGACGCGCAGATCGTGGCCGCCGTCGCGCCCATCGCCGTGATCTTCGTGCCGAGCGTCGGCGGCGTCAGCCACGCCCCCGACGAGTACACGGCCCCCGAGGACCTGGTCACCGGAGCCAACGTACTCCTGCACACGGCCCTTCGCGTGTGACCTTCCCCCTTGTCCGGCGGGCGCATCGTGCTGCCCGCCGCCGCCCGGTCGGCACGTCGTCCGGACCGCATGCCTCTCACCACGAACGGGGTTCCGCCATGCCTGAAACCAGCGCACTTCCCTACCAGGTCGTCGTCAACGAGGAGGAGCAGTACTCCATTTGGCGTGTCGGCAAGCCGGTGCCCGAAGGCTGGCGCGCCGAGGGCACCAGCGGCACGAAAGAGGAGTGCCTGGCGCACATCGACAAGGTGTGGACCGACATGCGCCCGCTGAGTCTGCGCCGCCACATGGAACAGGCGGGACAGGCCTGATGAGCGTCCCGGCCCGGCCGCACCGACCCGGCCGGAGGCACAGATGACCTTCGAGACGACCACCCCGATGCCGGCGGTGCCCTCGACGGCCCCCGGGCCGCTCGGCGCGCCCGCCGACCGGGAGGTGCCGGAAGAGTTCGCCGCCGCCTGCCGGGCGGCGCCCTGGCGGCTGGCCGGGACGGCCCGCGTCACGCCGGTCACCGTCGACACCCGCAGCGGGGTTCGGCTCAAGTGCGAGAACCTCCAGCTCACCGGGTCGTTCAAACTCCGCGGCGCCTTCAACGCGCTGTCCGGCCTCGGCGTGACCGATGTCGTGGTCGGGTCCTCGGGCAACCACGGCATCGCGGTCGCCTGGGCGGCACGACGCCTCGGCGTCACGGCGACCGTGGTGATGACGCGCACCTCCAGCAGCCACAAGCGGGAGGCGGTACGGGCCCTCGGAGCGCGCGTCGTGCTCTGCGACGGCGGCAACGAGGCCCGGCGCGCGCGCGTCGGCGAGATCGCCGAGGAGACCGGCGCCATGGTGGTGTCCTCGTTCGATCATCCGCTGGTCGTCGCCGGACAGGCCTCGGTCGGTTTCGAGATCCTCGACCAGGTTCCGGATGCCACCACCGTCGTGGTGCCGGTCGGCGGCGGCGGGTTGCTCGCCGGCGTCGCGACCGCCGTCGCCCTCAGCGGACGTCCGATCCGGGTCCTCGGAGTCGAACCCGCCGGGGCCGACGACACCGCGCGATCCCTGGCGCTGGGGCGGCGCGTCTCGATAGCGCCCCCGACGACGATCTGCGACGGCGTGCACGCCCAGACGCCGGGTGAGTTCACCTTCCCGCTGTTGCAGCGGTTCGTCGAGGGGATCGTCGTGGTCGACGACGCCGCCGTGCTGCACGCCCTGCGGGACCTGGGCGCGCAGGGCATGACGGTGGAGCCCACCGGAGCGCTGGCGCTGGCCGGCGCCCGCACCCTGCCGTCGTCCGGCGGAGTCGTCGCCGTCGTCAGCGGCGGCAACATCCGCCCGGAGGAATTCCGCCGACTGACCGGGGTCACCCCGGCCCGGCCGGTTCCCACGCCCTGAGCCTCCCGGCCACCGCACTCCCCAAGAATCCCACCGGTGGAGGAAGCATGCCTGCTCAGCAGCGGATCGCACCGCTGTCCTTCGCGCAGCAACGACTCTGGTTCCTCGACCGGCTGGAACCCGGCAGTCCCGAGTACACCGTGGCGCTGGCCTGGCGCCTGACCGGCGACCTGCGCGCCGAGGCGCTGCGGGACGCCCTGGCGACGGTCGTGGCCCGGCACGCCGTGCTGCGCACCCGTTTCGAGGTCACCGACGACGTGCCGCACCAGGTCGTCCTGGACGAGGTCCCGGTCGAGCTGCCGGTCGTCCCCGTGGACGGTTTCCGGACCGCCGAAGCGGCGCTCGGCACGCTGGCGGAGCGGCCGTTCGACCTCGCCACCGCGCCGCTGTGGCGGGCTGTGCTGCTGCGCACGGGCCCGCGGGAACACGTATTCGGGCTGACCGTGCACCACAGTGTCTTCGACGCCGAGTCCGTTCGGAATCTGGTGGCCGAGATCGGTGCCTGCTACGACGCCGCGGTGGCCGGGACCCGGCCCGTGCTGCCGGAACTGACCCGCAGCTATGCCGCCTACGCCGAGGAGCAGCGGGCGGGGCTCGGCGGCGCGATGCTGGAGGCGGACCTCGCGTACTGGCGGGACGTGCTGACCGGTGTACCGCCGCTGGACCTGCCCACCGACCGGCCCCGGCAGGCCGGCGCCGCCGCCGACGGCGCGGCGGTCGAGTTCACCGTGGCGGCCGACGTGACGGCGCGGCTGCGCACCATGGCCCATGCGCGCCGGGCCACGCTGTTCATGGTCCTGACCGCCTGCGTGCAGCTGCTGCTGGGTCGCTGCGCCGGCCAGGACGACGTGGCGATCGGCACCCCGATCGCGCACCGCGACGACCCGGACCTCGAACCGCTGATCGGCTTCTTCGTCAACACCCTCGTGCTGCGTGGCGACCTGTCGGGCGATCCGACGTTCGAGGAGCTGCTGGAGCGGGTCCGCGACCGCGTGCTGGACGCCTGGGACCACGCCGACCTGCCCTTCGAGCGGCTCGTCGAGGAACTGCACCCCGAACGCGATCTCACCCGCAGCCCGCTCTTCCAGGTGATGCTCGTCCTCAACACGGCCGGCGGCGACCCGGTGCTGAGCGGCCTTGACGTCGAGGAGATCCCTGTCGGCATCACCCGCTCGAAGTTCGACCTGACCTTCGCGCTGGTCGACGGCCTGACGCTGGACGGCGAACTGCGCTACAACACCGGGCTGTTCGACGCCGACCGGATGGAACGCATGGCCGGCCACCTGCTCACGCTGCTCGCTGCGGTGGCCGAGCGCCCGCAGGCCCCGCTGTCCGAGCTGCCGCTGCTCACCGACGCCGAGTACCGGCAGACCGTCGAGGAGTGGAACGACACCGGCGCCCCGCGGCCCGCCGGTCCCGCCCTGCACCGGCTCGTCGAAGAGCAGGCGCACGAGGCGCCGGACCGGCCCGCGGTGGTGGACGCGGACGGCACCACCTGGACCTACGGTGAGCTGAACGGGCGGGCCAACCGGCTGGCGCACCGCCTCATCGGGCTGGGGACCGGCCCGGAGGACCTGGTCGCCCTGTGCCTGCCGCGCTCGGCCGACTCCGTGGTCGCCCGGCTGGCCGTGCTGAAGACCGGTGCCGCCTACCTGGCACTCGACACGGCGGCGCCCGCCGACCGGCTGCGCCTGCTCCTCGACGACGCCGGGCCCGTCCTCGTGCTGGCCCGCCGCGACACGGCCGACGTGCTCCCGGGCAGCGCGGGACGTCCGGTGCTGCTGATCGACGCGGCCTCCACCGACACATCGCCGGACGTCGATCCGGACGTTCGGGTGCGCCCGGACGGCGCCGCGTACGTCACGTACACCTCCGGCTCCACCGGCCGGCCCAAGGGCGTCGTCACCACCCACGGCAACGCCGTCTCCCACCTGCAATTCCTGCGCGAGGAGTACGGACTCGGCCCGCGGGACTCGGCACTCGCCCTGGCCGGCGACGGCTTCGACGCCTCGGTCCGGGAGGTCTTCGGCGCCCTCGGCTCCGGCGCCCGCCTGGTCATGGCGGCTCCCGACGCCGCCCGTGACCCGGCAGGGGTCGTCGCCGCCGTAGTCGGAGGGGACGTCACCGTACTGCTCAGCGTGGTGCCGTCGCTGCTGTACGAACTCGCCGACGTCCCGGTGCGGCCGGGCTCACTGGACGGACTGCGGCTGGTGCTGTGCAGCGGTGAACGACTGCGCGCCGACCGGATCGCCCACTGCCCCTGGCTGCACGACCGCGTCGTCAACCAGTTCGGCCCCACCGAGACCACCATGACCACCACCCGCACCCGCGCCCCCCGGCACGACGACTGGACCTATCCCGTCGGCCGCCCCATCACCGGCAGCCGCGTCTACGTCCTCGACCCACACCTCAGCCCCTGCCCCATCGGCGTGCCCGGCGAACTGTTCATCGGCGGCACCGGCATCGCACGCGGCTACCTCGGACAGCCCGCCCTCACCGCCGAACGCTTCCTCCCCGACCCCTTCACCCCCGGACGCCTCTACCGCACCGGCGACATCTGCCGCTGGACCGCGGACGGCCGACTCGAACACCTCGGACGCACCGACCACCAGATCAAGATCCGCGGCATGCGCATCGAACCCGGCGAGATCGAAACCCGGCTGCGCGAGACCGAGGGGGTCTCGGACGCGGTCGTGGTCGCACGGACCGACGCGCAGGGTGACCCGAGCCTGATCGGCTACGCCGTGGCCGAGCGGTCCGCGCTTCCGGCCGTCCGCGCGCGACTGCGGGCCGTGCTGCCCGCCCACCTGGTGCCCGCCGCCATCGTGGCGCTGGACGCGCTGCCGCTGACACCGAACGGCAAGGTGGACCGGCGTGCGCTGCCGGATCCGGGCGCGTCCCGCGCCGGCCTCGCGCCTGAATTCGTCGCCCCGCGCGACGCCGTGGAGCGTGCCGTGGCCGCGGTCTGGTGCGAGGTGCTGGGCCTGGAACTGGTAGGTGTCCACGACGACTTCTTCGATCTGGGCGGCCATTCGCTGCTGGCGACACGGGTGGTGTCCCGCATGGGCCGGGAGACCGGCGCCGAGGTTCCGTTGCGGGCCCTGTTCGAGACGCCGACGATCGCCGCGCTCGCGGCCCGCGTCAAGCGGGCCGGGCAGGGAGCGCGGGTGGCGGCACCGATGGGCCGGGCCGATCGCGGCGGTCCGCTGCCGCTGTCCTTCGCTCAGCAGCGTCTTTGGTTCCTCGACCAGTTGGAGCCCGACGGCACCGAGTACGTCATCCCGGTCGCCTGGCGGCTGACCGGCGCTCTGGACACCGCCGCGCTGCGGTCCGCGCTCGCCTGGGTGGTCGCCCGCCACGAGGTGCTGCGGACCGCGTTCCGCGTCGAGGACGACGAGCCGGTGCAAACGGTCCTCCCGTCCGTTCCCGTGGACCTGCCGGTGCTGCCCTACGACGCCGTGGCGCTGCGGTCCATGGCCGGCGAGCCGTTCGACCTCGGTCGCGCGCCCCTGTGGCGGGCCGCGCTCTTCCGCGAGGACCCGCAGGACCACGTCCTGCTTCTCGTGCTGCACCACTGTGTGGCGGATGCCTGGTCGGTCGGGGTGCTGGTGGATGAGCTCGGCCTCGCCTACCGTGCCGCTCTCACCGGCACCGTCCCGGACCTGCCGGACCTCGCGGTGCAGTACGCCGACTACGCCGCCTGGCAACGCGGCTGGCTGACCGGCGACGTACTGGAAACCCAACTCGCTTATTGGCGCGACACCCTGGCGGACCTGGAACCGCTGGAACTGCCGACCGACCGCCCCCGGACAGCCGTCCGGTCCACAACGGGCGCCGGTGTCGATCTCACGGTGCCACGCAAGGACGTCGACCGGCTCGAAGAACTGGCCCGCCGGCACGGAGTCACCCTGTTCATGGTGGTGCTGGCCTGCTTCCAGGCACTGCTGGCCCGCCACTCGGGACAGGACGACATCGCGGTGGGCACCCCCATCGCCGGACGCAACCGAGCCGAGACCGAACCCCTCATCGGCTTCTTCGTCAACACCCTCGTCCTGCGCACCGACCTCTCCGGCGACCCGACCTTCACCGAACTCCTCACCCGCGTACGCGACGTCACCCTCGACGCCTACGAACACCAGGACCTGCCCTTCGAACGCCTCGTCGAAGAACTCCGCCCCGAACGCGACCTCGCCCGCACCCCCCTCTTCCAGACCATGCTCTCCCTCGACACCACCCAGCAAGCCACCTGGGACCTCCCCCACATCCACACCGAGGACCACCCCCTGTCCGTCAGCACCGCCAAGTTCGACCTCACCGCCGCGTTCACCGACACCCCCGACGGCCTCCACGGCACCCTCCGCTACAGCACCGCCCTCTTCGACACCGACCGCATGCGGCGTTTCAGTGCCCAACTGCGCACCCTGTTCGCCACCGTCACGGCCGAGGACCGGCTGTCGGACCTGCGGCTGCTGCCCGACGCGGAACTCGAACTCGTCACGCGTACCTGGAACGAGACGGCGGTGCCCACCGACGACCGCCCGGTCCACGACCTGGTCGCGGCGCGCGCCGCGATCGCACCCGACGCGGTCGCGGTCACCGACGGCAGCACGACGCTGACGTTCGGCCAGGTCGAGGAACGCGCCTCACGACTGGCCCGCGCCCTGCGCGCCTGCGGCGTCGGCCCCGACGACGTGGTGGGGCTGTGCATGCCGCGCTGCGCCGAGGCGGTGGTGGCGATGCTCGCCGTGCTCAAGGCGAGCGGCGCCTACCTCCCCCTGGATCCCGACCACCCCGCCGACCGCACCGCGTTCATGCTGGAGGAGACCTCGGCCCAGGTGGTGCTGACCCACGGCGCCCGCGGTGCCGCGGTGCCCGGTGACTACCGGGGCCGCGTGATGGACGTCGACGCCGGTCTCTCCCCGCCTCCCGATGCCGGCCGGCCCGACCGCGGCCCGCGGGTGCACCCGGCGGGGCTCGCGTACGTCATCTACACCTCCGGTTCCACCGGCCGGCCCAAGGGCGTGCAGATCACGCACGGCGGTCTCGCCAACTACCTTCGCTGGGCCTGTGCCACGTACGGGCCCGGGGGCGCGGGCGGCGCGGTGCTGCACTCGCCGCTCGTCTTCGACATGTCCGTCACCAGCGTCTTCGTGCCGCTGCTGACCGGGCAGCCGGTGCACGTCCTCCCGCGGGAGGCGGGGCCCGCCGACCTGGTGGGTGCCTGCGAGGGCACCGGGGCCGGGCTCCTCAAACTGACCCCCGCGCACATCACGCTGCTCGGCGGAACCGGCGAAGGCCGCGCCCGGACTTCGCCGACCACACTCGTCCTCGGCGGCGAGGATCTTCCGGTCGCGCTCGCCAACCGCGCGTTCGCCGCCTTCCCGTCGGCCACCCGGCTCGTGAACGAGTACGGCCCGACCGAGACCGTCGTCGGCTGCGCGGCGCACACCCTGCACGGCCCGGCGCCCGACACCGGCGGCGGCGTCCCGATCGGGCGTCCCATAGCCAACACCCGGCTGTACGTGCTCGACCGGGACATGGGCCCCTGCCCGGTCGGAGTGCCCGGCGAGCTGTACGTCGGGGGTGCCGGGCTCGCCCGTGGCTACCTCGGCCGGCCGGGCCTGACCGCGGAGCGGTTCGTGCCCGACCCGTTCGGTGGTGGGCGCCTGTACCGCACCGGCGACGTCTGCCGGTGGACCGCGGGCGGGGAACTGGAGTACCTGGGCCGCGCCGACGACCAGGTCAAGATCCGCGGTTTCCGGATCGAGCCGGGAGAGATCGAGGCCCGCCTCCTCGCCCTGGACCAGGTGCGCGAGGCCGTCGTCCTGGCCCGCGAGGACACCCCCGGCAACCGCCGGCTCCTCGCCTACCTCGTCACCGACGGCGAGGGGCCCGGCGTGCCGAGGCTGCGGGCCTGGCTCGCCGCCGCGATGCCCGCCTACATGATCCCCGCCGCGTTCGTGGTGCTGCCGGAGCTGCCGCTGACCGCCGGCGGCAAGGTGGACCGGTCGGCGTTGCCCGTCCCGGACTCGGCCCGGCCGGAACTGGCCACCGCGTTCGTCGCACCCCGCACACACACCGAGCAGGACATCGCCGCGGTGTGGACGCAGGTCCTCGGCGTGGACCAGGTCGGCGTGCACGACGACTTCTTCGCCCTGGGCGGTCACTCCCTGCTGGCCACCCGGGTGGTGTCCCGGCTGGCCAGGGACCGCGGCGTCCGCGTACCGCTGCGGGCCGTCTTCGAAGCACCCACCGTCGCCGGACTGGCAGCCCGGATCGACGCCGCGCCCGACGCCACCGGACGGCTCCCGGTCATCGGACCGGCGGATCGGTCCGAGCCGCTGCCGCTGTCCTTCGGCCAGCAACGCCTGTGGTTCCTGGACCAGCTCGCCCCCGGAAGCGCCGAGTACGTCGTCCCCATGGCATGGCGCCTGCGCGGGCCCGTGAACGCCGAAGCGCTGCGGTCGGCTCTGGCAGCGGTCGTCGACCGCCACGAAGTGCTGCGCTCAGCGGTGTCCGTGACCGACGGTCAGGCCCGGCTGCGGATCGAGGATTCCGTACCCGTGGACCTGCCGGTCGTCGACGCCGGCGACCGGCTCGACGACATCGTCGGCGAACTGGTCCGCCGCCCCGTCGGTCTCTCCCACCCGCCCCTGTGGCATGCCGCCCTGGTCCGCGTGTCGGCGACCGACCACGTCCTCGTCCTGGTCTTCCACCACTGTGTGGCGGATGCCTGGTCGGTCGGGGTGCTGGTGGATGAGCTCGGCCTCGCCTACCGTGCCGCTCTCACCGGCACCGTCCCGGACCTGCCGGACCTCGCGGTGCAGTACGCCGACTACGCCGCCTGGCAGCGCGGCTGGCTGACCGGCGACGTACTGGAAACCCAACTCGCTTATTGGCGCGACACCCTGGCGGACCTGGAACCGCTGGAACTGCCGACCGACCGCCCCCGGACAGCCGTCCGGTCCACAACGGGCGCCGGTGTCGATCTCACGGTGCCGCGCAAGGACGTCGACCGGCTCGAAGAACTGGCCCGCCGGCACGGAGTCACCCTGTTCATGGTGGTACTGGCCTGCTTCCAGGCACTGCTGGCCCGCCACTCGGGACAGGACGACATCGCGGTGGGCACCCCCATCGCCGGACGCAACCGAGCCGAGACCGAACCCCTCATCGGCTTCTTCGTCAACACCCTCGTCCTGCGCACCGACCTCTCCGGCGACCCGACCTTCACCGAACTCCTCACCCGCGTACGCGACGTCACCCTCGACGCCTACGAACACCAGGACCTGCCCTTCGAACGCCTCGTCGAAGAATTCCGCCCCGAACGCGACCTCGCCCGCACCCCCCTCTTCCAGACCATGCTCTCCCTCGACACCACCCGGCAAGCCACCTGGGACCTCCCCCACATCCACACCGAGGACCACCCCCTGTCCGTCAGCACCGCCAAGTTCGACCTCACCGCCGCGTTCACCGACACCCCCGACGGCCTCCACGGCACCCTCCGCTACAGCACCGCCCTCTTCAACACCGGCCGCATGCGACGTATGGCCGGGCACCTCGTCAATCTGCTGACCTCGGTGGCCGCGTCCCCCGGCAGCCGGCTGTCGGACCTGCCGATGCTGTCCTCGGCCGAACTCGGCCTGGTCACCGGCGCCGCCGGCCGCGCTGCGGTGACCGCCGCGGCGCCGGTCACGACGCTGCACGCCCTGGTCGAACGGCATGCCCGCCGCCGACCGGAGCGTCCGGCCGTCAGCGACACCGACGGCACGACGCTGACGTACGGCGAGCTCAACGCCCGCGCCAACCGCCTCGCCCACCACCTGCGCGCCCTCGGCGTCGGCCCGGACACCCTGGTGGGCGTCTGCCTGCCGCGCGACGCGCGGACCGTGGTCGCGCTGCTCGCCGTGCTCAAGGCGGGCGGCGCCTACCTCCCCCTGGATCCGGACTACCCCGCCGACCGCACCGCGTTCATGGTCCGCGACGCGGGTGCCCGGATCGTGCTCACCGGCGGGGACGCCGCCGGCGGCCTGCCCGGCCTGCTCGTGGACCTCGACCGCGAGCCGGCCGGTGACCTGCCGGACCACGACCCCGCGCCGGTGGCCGGCCCGGACCATCTCGCGTACGTCATCTACACATCCGGCTCGACCGGCCGGCCGAAAGGCGTCCTGACCAGCCACCGCAACGCCGTCCGGCTCTTCGACGTCACGCAGGAGACGTTCGCCTTCGGCGAGGACGACGTGTGGCTGTCCACGCACAGCTACGCCTTCGACTTCTCGGTCTGGGAGATCTGGGGCGCCCTGACCCGCGGCGGGCACGTCGTGGTCGCCTCCCAGAGCGTCGCCCGCGACCCCGAACGGCTCGCGGCGGTCGCCGCGAAGTACGACGTGACCATGCTCAGCCAGACGCCGACCGCCTTCCACCACCTGATGGGTCCGCTGCTCGACGCGGGCGCCGGCGCCCTGCGGCATGTGGTCTTCGGCGGCGAGGCGCTGGACCTGGCCGCTCTGCGCCCGTGGTACGCCGACCCGCGTTCCGCCGGGAGCACGCTCGTCAACATGTACGGCATCACCGAGACCACCGTGCACGTCACGGTGCTCGCCCTGGACGCCGGCACGCGGGGTGACGCGGCCGTCAGTCCCATCGGGGTGCCGCTGGCGGATCTGCGCGCGTACGTCCTGGGTCCCGCGATGGACGTGTGTCCGGTCGGAGTGCCCGGCGAGCTGTACGTCGGGGGTGCCGGGCTCGCCCGTGGCTACCTCGGCCGGCCGGGCCTGACCGCGGAGCGGTTCGTGCCCGACCCGTTCGGCGGTGGGCGCCTGTACCGCACCGGCGACGTCTGCCGGTGGACCGCGGGCGGGGAGCTGGAGTACCTGGGCCGCGCCGACGACCAGGTCAAGATCCGCGGTTTCCGGATCGAGCCGGGAGAGATCGAGGCCCGCCTCCTCGCCCTGGACCAGGTACGCGAGGCCGTCGTCCTGGCCCGCGAGGACACCCCGGGCAACCGCCGGCTCGTCGCCTACCTCGTCACCGACGGCGAGGGGCCCGGCGTGCCGAGGCTGCGGGCCTGGCTGGAGGACACCCTGCCCCCGTACATGGTCCCGGCCGCTTTCGTGGTGCTGCCGGAGCTGCCGCTGACGGCCAGCGGCAAGGTCGATCGCCGGTCGCTGCCCGACCCCGGGGCGGCGCGGCCCGACCTGGGCAGCAGGTACGCGGAACCGCACACCCCGGTCGAACGGGCCATCGCCGCCGCCTGGTGCGAGGTGCTGGGCATCGACCGTGCGGGTCTGCACGACAACTTCTTCGACCTCGGTGGTGACTCGATCCTCAGCATCCAGATCGTCGCCCGTGCCGCGCGGCACGGCATCCGGCTGACCCCCCGTATGGTCTTCGACCATCAGACCATCGCCGAACTCGCGGCCGCCGCGGGGACCGCGCCGGTGCCGCTCGCGGATCAGGGCACGGTGACCGGACGGGCGCCGCTCACCCCGATCCAGCACTGGTTCTTCGCCCGGGACCTGCCGGAGCGCCACCACTACAACCAGTCCGTCCTGGTGAAGGTGCCGTCAGGTCTCGACGAGGCGGCGGCCGGCACGCTGGTACGGGCACTGGTCGCCCACCACGACGCGTTGCGCATGCGTTTCCCGCGGCACGACGGCGCCCTGGTCCAGGAGAACGCGGCGCAGGAGACGGCGCCGCTGCTGTGGGTCGCCGACCTGTCCGGCGACCCCGGCAGGCTGACCGCCGAGGCCGACCGGCTCCAGGCGAGCCTGGACCCGGTGGCGGGCCCGGTGTTCCGGGCGCTGCTGGCCGACCTCGGGGAGCACGGCCGCCGGCTGCTGCTGGTGGCCCACCACCTCGTCGTCGACGGCGTGTCGTGGCGGATTCTGCTGGAGGACCTGGAGACCGGGTACCGGCAGCTGACCGCCGGCCGGCCGGTGCGGCTGCCGGACAAGACGACGCCGTTCCTCCAGTGGGCGCGGCTCCTGGACGCCTATGCCGACTCGCCCGCGGCCACCGCGGAACTGGCGTACTGGCGCAGCGCGGGTACCGGGTCGCCACGCGTGCCGTCGGACACGCCCGGTGGCGCGAACAGCGTCGCCTCGGAGGCCGTCGAGAGCCGCGAGCTGACGCGTGAGCGCACCCGTGCGCTGCTCACCGAGGTGCCCGCCGCCCACCGCGTGCAGATCAACGACGTGCTGCTGAGCGCGCTCGCGCTGACTCTCGCCGACCGCGTCGACGGCGACCGCATGGCGGTCGACGTCGAGGGCCACGGCCGTGAGGACGTGGTGCCCGGCGCCGACATCTCCCGCACGGTCGGTTGGTTCACCGCCCTCCACCCGGTCTTCCTCGGCGTGCGCCGGGGCCGGGGCCTCGATGCGGTGCTGAAGGAGACCAAGCAGACACTGCGCGAGGTGCCGCACGGCGGTGTGGGGCACGGCGTGCTGAAGAACTGCGGCGGCCGGCCAGGCGCCGACCTCGTCGACTCCGCCGGTCAGGTGCTGTTCAACTACCTCGGCCGGTTCGACAACGTACTGTCCGCCGACCGCGCGTTCGCCGCCGCGCCGGAGTCCAAGGGACGCCACCAGGCCGCCTCCGGCACCCGTTCGCACGTGCTCGAACTCAACTCCGAGGTCAGCGACGGCGTCTTCCGTGTCCGCCTGGGCTACTCGCGCGACCTGCACGGCCGGGACTTCGCCCGCCGCTTCGCCGACGACTACCTCGCCCACCTCGAAGCCCTGATCGACCACTGCCTGACGTCCGGCACCACCGCAGCCGTCCCGGCGGACTTCCCGCTGGCCGGCCTCGACCAGGAAACCCTCGACGCGATCCTCACCGAGTACGGAAAGGGTGAATGATGGCCAGGCCGGCACTGGAGAACATCCTCCCGTTGTC
Source organism: Streptomyces sp. H51 (assembly GCF_035656535.1). Taxonomy (NCBI): domain Bacteria; kingdom Bacillati; phylum Actinomycetota; class Actinomycetes; order Kitasatosporales; family Streptomycetaceae; genus Streptomyces; species Streptomyces sp. H51. The sequence goes on along the minus strand of NZ_JAYMHD010000079.1, from coordinate 145,403 downwards.
CCCGATGCAGGAGGGCATGCTCTTCCACTCCCTGATGGACCCGGACGGCGGGGTGGACTTCGAGCAGCTGCTGTACCGCCTCGACGGGGACCTGGACGTGGCCGCGTTCACCGCGGCCTGGCAGGCGGTGAGCGACCGCCACACCGCCCTGCGGGTCCGCCTGGTGTGGCGCGGTGTGGAACGCCCCCTGCAACTCGTCGAACGCGGCGTCACCGTACCGGTGACCGTCCTGGACTGGTCCGCCGACCCCGAGGCCGGGCGGCAGAAGCGGCTGGAGCGGCTGCTGGAGGAGGACCGCGCCGCCGGTTTCGACCTCTCCCGGGCGCCGCTGCTGCGTATCACCCTGATCCGGACCGGCGCGCGCGCCCACCGGATGGTGCTCAGCTTCCACCACGTGCTGCTCGACGGCTGGAGCGTGCGGCTCGTGCTGCGCGAGGTCATGGCGTGCTACCGCGCCGCACTGCGCGGCGAGCCGCACGGCCTGGAGCCGGCGCCCGACTACGCCGCGTTCATCCGCTGGCTCGGCGCTCAGGACGCGGAGGAGGCCCGACGGTACTGGAAGGCCGAACTCGGCGGCTTCACCACGCCGACGCGCATCGTGGGCGAGCGGCCCACCGGCGAGACCGGGTTCGCCACCGAGGGCATCGCGTTCGACGCGGAGGAGACCCGGCGGCTGCGGGAGACCGCCCGCCGCGAGCGGGTCACCGTCAACACCCTGCTGCTCGGCGCCTGGGGACTGCTGCTGTCGCGCTACAGCGGCAACGCCGATGTGGTGTTCGGCGCGACGACGAGCACCCGCCCGGCCGAGCTGCCCGGTGTCGAGTCCATGGTCGGCCTCATGATCAACACCCTGCCGACGACCGTCCGGGTCCGTCCCTCCGAACGCGTCGGGGACTGGCTGCGCGGGGTGCAGGACAGCCAGCAGCGGGCCCGGCAGTTCGACTACACCCCGCTCGTCGAGGCACAGGCGAGCAGCGGCGTCCCGCAGGGCAGCGTGCTCTTCGACACCCTGCTGGTGTTCGAGAACTACCCGGCCGCCCGCCCGCAGGACACGTCGGCCGACGGCCTGGAGATGACGCCCGAGGGGGCGGTGGAGCGCAACGGTTACCCGCTGAGTGTGGTTGCCGCCGCGCGGGACGTGCTGCGGGTCGAGATCACCTACGACCGGGCGCTGTTCGACGCCGGGCGGATCGCGCGTATGGCGGGTCACCTGCGCACCGCGGTCAACGGTCTGGCCGCCGGCCCGGACGCCGCCGTCGCCGAGGTACCGATCCTGCCGCCCGAGGAGTGGCACACGGTCGTCCACGGCTGGAACGACACGGCCGCGCCCTTCCCCGACGACGCCACCGTGCAGGAACTCTTCGAGCGGTGGGCGGCGAAGCAGCCGGACGCCCCTGCCCTGCACGACGTCGACGGCACGACCTGGACGTACGGCGAGCTCAACGCCCGGGCCAACCGCCTCGCCCACCACCTGCGTGCTCTCGGCGCCGGCCCCGAACGCTGCGTCGGCCTGTGCGCGTCGGCGTCCGTCGAGGCGGTCACGGGCATCCTGGGCATCCTCAAATCAGGTTCCGCCTACGTGCCGCTCGATCCGTCGTATCCGGAGCAGCGGTTGGCGTTCATGCTTCAGGACACCGCAGCCGATCTCGTCGTCGCCGAGGCCGGAGCGGTGTCCGCGCTGCCCGGGGACCACCGCGATCGCGCCATCGTCCTCGACCCGCAGGTCACCGTGGCGGCCGGGCTGCCGGAGACCGACCCGGTGCCCCGCACCGGCGCGGACCATCTCGCGTACGTCATGTACACCTCTGGATCGACCGGGCGGCCCAAGGGCACCCTCATCCCTCATCGGGGACTGGTCAACTACCTGTGGTGGTGCATCGAGGGCTACGGTCTCGGCGGCGCGTCCGGCGCGCCGATGCTGGGTTCCATCGCCGCCGACCTCGGCATGCCCAACTACCTGCTGCCGCTGATCGGCGGCAAGGACGTCACGCTGCTGCCGACCGAGCGCAGCCTGGACTCGCTGCGCGAGCGCCTGCTGCGCCCTGCCGACTTCAGCCTGTTGAAGATCACTCCGGGTCACCTGGACGTGCTGCGGGCCTCCATGAACGACGAGCGTGTGGAGTCGGTGCGCACGTTCGTGGTGGGCGCCGACGAGGTCAAGCCGGAGACTCTGGCGGCCTGGCGCCGTGTCGCGCCGGGGGCCCGCCTCATCAACGAGTACGGCCCGACGGAGACGGTCGTCGGATGCTCGGTCTACGTGGCCGGCGACGATTTCGACCCCTCGGTACCCGTGCCGATCGGGCGGCCGATCGCGAACATCCGGATGTACGTGCTGGACGAAGACATGGCGCCGCTGCCGGCCGGCGTCGTCGGCGAACTGTTCATCGGTGGCGTCGGCGTGGCGCGCGGCTACCTCGGACGGCCCGGCCTGACCGCGGAGCGGTTCGTGCCGGATCCGTTCGTCCCCGGTCGCCTCTACCGCACCGGCGACCTGGCCCGGTTCCGCGCCGACGGCGAACTGGAGTTCCTGGGACGCGCCGACAACCAGGTCAAGATCCGCGGCTACCGCGTCGAACTCGGCGAGGTCGAGGCGCGGTTGCTGTCCTGTGAGGGCGTCACGGAGGCGGTGGTGGCGGCCCGGGAGGACACCCCCGGCGACCGCCGCCTGGTGGCGTACCTGGTCACCGACGGCCGGTCCGTCCCGATCACGCGGGTCCGCGAGTGGCTGCGGGAGACGCTGCCGGAGCACATGGTGCCCGCCGTCTTCGTGACGATGCCGGAGCTTCCGCTGTCGGGCATCGGCAAGGTGGACCGGTCGGCGCTGCCCGCCCCGGACTCGGCCCGGCCGGAGTTGGGCACGGCGTTCGTCGCGCCGCGCACGAAGACGGAACGGGACATCGCCGCTGTCTGGGGCGAGGTTCTCGGGGTGGACAGCGTGGGCGTGCGGGACGACTTCTTCGCGCTGGGCGGCCACTCGCTGCTGGCCACCCGGGTGGTGTCCAGGCTCGCCAGGGACTGCGGTGTGGAGGTGCCGCTGCGGGCGGTCTTCGAGGCGCCCACGGTGGCCGGGCTGGCGGCGTACGTGGACGGCGCGGCGGGCGGCGCGGGTCCGGACACCGCGATCGGGGCGGCGGACCGCGGCGGGCCGCTGCCGTTGTCGTTCGGTCAGCAGCGGCTGTGGTTCATGGACCAGCTCGATCCGGGCAGCGTGGAGTACGTCGTGCCGATGGCGTGGCGGCTGCGCGGACCGGTGGACGTGGCGGCGCTGCGTTCCGCGCTCGCCGCGGTCGTCGCCCGCCACGAAGTGCTGCGCTCGGCAGTGACCGCCGCCGAGGGCCGGGCCTGGCTGCGGATCGACGACTCGGTGCCGGTCGAGCTGCCCGTCGTCGAGGCCGGCGGCCGTCTCGACGAGGTCGTCGCCGAGTTGGCGCGCCGTCCCTTCGACCTGTCCCGGGCGCCGCTGTGGCACGCGGCACTGGTTCGCGAGTCGGCGACCGACCACGTTCTGCTGCTGGCGTTCCACCACAGTGTGGCCGACGCCTGGTCGGCCGGTGTCCTGGTGCGTGAGATCAGCGCGGGCTACCGGGCCGCTCTGGCCGGGACCGCCCTGGAGCTGCCCGCCTTGCCGGTGCAGTACGCGGACTACGCGGCGTGGCAGCGCGGTTGGCTGACCGGTGACGTGCTGGAGTCCCAACTCGCTTATTGGCGCGACATGTTGGGAGGTCTGGAACCGCTGGAGCTGCCGACCGACCGACCGCGGGCCGCTGTTCGGGCCACGCAAGGCGGAAGCGTGGACTTCGCGGTGCCCGCGGAGGTGACCGCCGGTCTGCGCCGGCTGGGTCAAGAACGCCACGTCACGTTGTTCATGGTGGTGCTGGCGTGTTTCCAGGCGCTGCTGGCCCGCCACTCGGGACAGGACGACATCGCGGTGGGCACCCCCATCGCCGGACGCAACCGAGCCGAGACCGAACCCCTCATCGGCTTCTTCGTCAACACCCTCGTCCTGCGCACCGACCTCTCCGGCGACCCGACCTTCACCGAACTCCTCACCCGCGTACGCGACGTCACCCTCGACGCCTACGAACACCAGGACCTGCCCTTCGAACGCCTCGTCGAAGAACTCCGCCCCGAACGCGACCTCGCCCGCACCCCCCTCTTCCAGACCATGCTCTCCCTCGACACCACCCAGCAAGCCACCTGGAACCTCCCCCACATCGACGCCGAGGACCACTCGCTGACGTCCGGCGAGGTGAAGGTGGACCTCACCGCGGCGCTCGCCGACACCGCCGACGGTCTGATCGGCACCTTGCGCTACAGCACGGCGCTCTTCGACGCCGACCGCATGGACCGCATGGCCCAGCATCTGAAGTGCCTCTTCGCGGCCGTCGCCGCCGACCCCGGGGTCCGGCTGTCGCAGATCCCCGTGCTGCCTGACGCCGAGTACCGCCAGGTCGTCCTCGCCCCGAACGCCACCGACCGCCCCCGGCCCACGCGCGCACTGCACGAACTGGTCACCGACGTGGCCGCGCGGCAGCCGGAGGCCGTGGCACTCGTCACGCCGGGCGGCCCCGACGTCAGCTACGGCGTGCTGGACGCCCGGGCCAACCGCCTCGCGCACCGGCTGCGCGCCCTCGGCGTCGGCCCGGAGTCCGTGGTGGGGATCTGCCTGCCGCGTTCCGCTGATGCCGTCACCGCCCAGCTGGCCGTGCTGAAGGCCGGTGGCGCCTTCCTCCCGCTGGACCCCGGCCTTCCCGCCGAACGCCTCGAACTCATGGCCGACGCCACGACGGCCGGTTTCGTCGTCACGTCCCGCCACGCCGCGTCGGCCGTGCCCGCGCGGCACCGCGAGGCCGCCGTGTACCTGGAGAGCGTGGACTGGTCCGCGCTCCCCGACAGCGCCCCGGCCGGGAGAACCGACGCAGACCACGCCGCCTACGTGATGTACACATCCGGCTCCACCGGCCGGCCCAAGGGTGTCGTCACCACACATGCCAACGCCGTCTCCCACCTGGAATTCCTGCGCGAGGAGTACGGACTCGGGCCGGCCGACACCCTCGCCGCCATCGCGGCTCCCGGCTTCGACGCCTCGGTCCGGGAGGTCTTCGGCGCCCTCGGCTCCGGCGCCCGCCTGCTCGTCACCCCGCCCGGCGCCGCGCAGGAGCCGCGGCAGGTCGCGGACCTGCTCGCCGAGTACCGGGTCACCGTGCTGCCCAGCGTGGTGCCGTCGCTGCTGTACGAACTCGCCGACGTCCCGGTGCGGCCGGGCTCACTGGACGGACTGCGGCTGGTGCTGTGCAGCGGTGAACGACTGCGCGCCGACCGGATCGCCCACTGCCCCTGGCTGCACGACCGCGTCGTCAACCAGTTCGGCCCCACCGAGACCACCATGACCACCACCCGCACCCGCGCCCCCCGGCACGACGACTGGACCTATCCCGTCGGCCGCCCCATCACCGGCAGCCGCGTCTACGTCCTCGACCCACACCTCAGCCCCTGCCCCATCGGCGTGCCCGGCGAACTGTTCATCGGCGGCACCGGCGTCGCACGCGGCTACCTCGGACAGCCCGCCCTCACCGCCGAACGCTTCCTCCCCGACCCCTTCACCCCCGGACGCCTCTACCGCACCGGCGACATCTGCCGCTGGACCGCGGACGGCCGACTCGAACACCTCGGACGCACCGACCACCAGATCAAGATCCGCGGCATGCGCATCGAACCCGGCGAGATCGAAACCCGGCTGGTGGGCCACGAGGCGGTCACCGAGGCCGTCGTCGTCGCCCGGGAGGACACCCCTGGGGAGCCGCGCCTGATCGGCTACCTCGTGGCCGCCCCGGGTGGTCGGCCGACCGTCGGCGAGTTGCGCTCCTGGCTGGAGCCGGCCCTGCCGGAGCACATGGTGCCCTCCGCGTTCGTCGTCCTGCCCGCGCTCCCCCGCACCCCCAACGGCAAGGTGGACCGCGCGGCGCTGCCCGCGGTCGGTGCCGAACGGCCCCACCTGGAGGCCGCGTTCATCGCCCCGCGGTCTCCGTGGGAGCAGGTGGTGGCCGCCGTGTGGGCCGACGTCCTCGATGTCGACGGGATCGGCCTGGACGACGACTTCTTCGACCTCGGCGGCCACTCCCTGCTGGCCGCCCACGTCATCGCCCGGATGCGTTCCCGGCACGGCGTCACCCTGCCCCTGCGTTCGCTGTTCGGCGCGCCCACGGTGCGGGAGTTCGCCGGCCTCATCGACCGTCCCGAGCCGGGACGGCAGAGCGCGCACGGTCTGGTCGACCTCACGTCCAGCACGGCGCCGCAGACGCTGTTCTGCGTCCACGAGGGCACCGGCAGCATCACCGGCTACTACGAGATGGCCCGCATGCTCCGCGACGAACTCGCGGTCACCGGTATCGAGTTCGACGAGTCCCTGGTCGACTCCGGCGCCCCCGACCCGCTCGCGGCCATGGCCTCGGCCTATGTGCGGCTGGTCACCGAGCGCCGGCCGAAGGGACCGTATCTGCTGTGCGGCTGGTCGATGGGCGGCGTCATCGCCTACGAGATGGCCGCGCAGCTGCACCGCGCCGGCCACGAGGTCGCCTGGGTCGGGCTCGTCGACTCCGTGGTGGCCGCCCCCGAGACGGCCAACCGGGACCGCGTCGACCGGCTGCTGGAGGAACTCCTGGACATGTCCGGCAGGATCCCCGAGCGGGAATGGGCCGACCGGGCGCCGGGCCTGCTGGCCGGGCACATGCGCCAACTGGACCTGCGCGAGGAGCAGATCGGCCTCGGCAAGGACGCGCTGGAGAAGCGCCTGCGGCGCAACCGCTTCTTCCGCGAGGCCAAACGCACCTACCGGCCGGTCCCCGCCGACGTGCCGCTGCACGTCCTCAGGGCCGAGAACGGCAACTGGGACCGGTCCTGGTTCGACGCCTGGCGTGACTACGCGCCGCGGACCGCGGTCACCGAGGTGCCCGGCACTCACCTCTCCGTCATGGAACGCCCGCACCTGGAGCGGGTCGTCGGCTGGCTGCGCGACACTCTGGAGGCAGGCCGTGACGATGCCTGAGGACCTGGACACGGAAGCCGACTCGGGCGCCGGCTCGCCGGCCTCGCCGGCCTCGCCGGCCCAGCAGGCCCAGCAGGCCGAACAGGCCGAACAGGCCGAACAGGCCGAACAGGCCGAACAGGCCCAGCAGGCCCAGCAGGCCGAGCAGGCCGTGGTGCCGCTGAGCCGCAACCGTGACTTCACCCTGCTGTGGATCAGCCAGCTCGCGTCCGTCCTCGGCAGCCGCATGGCGTACGTCGCCTACCCGCTGCTGGTGCTGTCCCTGACCGGCTCGCCCGTCATGGCCGGCCTCATCGGCACGGTGCGCGCCGCACCGCAGTGGATCCTGGGCCTGCCTGCCGGGCTCATCGCCGACCGGGTCGACCGCAAGCGGCTCATGCTGACCTGCGACCTGGTCTGCCTCATCGCCCTGACCACCCTCGTCGTCGGCCTGGCCACCGACCTGCTGACCTACCCCCAGGTGGTCGTCGTGGCCCTGGTGGAGGGCTCTGCCGCGGTGCTGTTCTCCCCGGCCGAGGTCTCCGCCCTGCGGCACGTCGTCCCCGCGTCACAGGTACGGGCGGCCACCGCGCGCAACGAGAGTCGCGAGTACGGCGCCATGCTCGCCGGACCTTCCCTCGGCGGCGCCCTGTTCGCCGTCTCGCGCTTCCTGCCGTTCCTCGGCGACGCCCTGTCCTACCTCGTCTCCTTCCTCACCGTCTCGGCGATCCGGACACCGTTCCGTTCCGCACCGGCCCGCGAGAAGCGGACAGAGGGCATCGTCCGGGGAATCGGAGTGGGCCTGTCATGGCTGGTGCGCCAGCGGTTCCTGCGCGCCAGCGTCCTGATGGTGGCGGCGAGCAACATGGTCGGCAACGCCATGCCGACGTTGATCATCGTCATCGCGCACGCACACGGCAGCTCGCCGGCTCTCGTCGGCGCCGTGCTCACCCTCTCCGGCGCGGGCGGCCTGATCGGCTCGGTCGTGGCCTCGTGGGCGGCGGACCGGGTGTCGGCGACGACGGTCGTCCTCGGCTTCCCATGGGTGTGGGCGGCACTGCTGCCCCTGCTCTTCCTGCCCGGCGGCGTCGTCGTGATGGGGGTCGTCTTCGGCCTGATGCTGGCTGTCGCGCCGCTGTGGAACTCCGTGATCTCCACGTACCGCATCGTCCTCGTGCCCGACGGACTCCAGGGGCGGGTGGACAGCGCCTGCCGGTTCTTCACCCAGTCCGTCAGCCTGCTCAGCCCCCTGGTGGCCGGCGTGCTGCTGGAGTACGCCGGCACCACCACGACGATCGTGTCGATGCTGGCCTGGATGGTGCTGCTCGGCCTCGTCGGGCTCATCATGCCCGTTCTGCGCAACCCCCCGCCGCTGCCCGGCGAGGACGCCGCCACTGCCTGACCCCGACCGTCACGTCCCCGCCCCCTTGCGGGCCGACCGAGGAGATCCCATGAGCGAACGCCAGCCGGCATCCGGCGGATCCGTCGACGACACCGTCCTGCGCGTGTGGACCGAGGTGCTGAAGGCCGAGCCGGACGGGCCGGCCACCCACTTCTTCGACTTCGGCGGGCACTCGCTGGCCGCGATGCGCGCCGTCACCCGGCTGCGTCGCGAACTGTCCGTCCCCGTCCCCACCCGCCTGATCTTCGACCACCCCGTGCTGTCCGACTTCACCGCGCAGGTGCGCACCCTCGTCGAGACCGCCGCCCAGTAGCCGTCCGTCCCACGCTGCCGACCGGCACTGCAACCCACCGGCGAAGGAGCAGACATGACCACGATTGCCGTGACTTACGACTACGGTTCCGTCAACGTGGCCGAGATCGCGATGGGCCTCGGCCACCTCGGCGACCTCGTCTTCGTCGGCGAGGACTCCCCGCACACCACCCCGCTGATCCCGCTCCTGAAGGACCTGGGCGAAGTCGTCCGCCTCGACCGCGGTTTCGACGAAGCCGCCGACCGGCTGGCCGTTCTCGCCCCGGACGCCATCGTGAGCTACAGCGACGCGATGCTGCCGGTCACCGCCCGGCTCGCCGAACGTCTCGGCCTGCCGTACCACAGTGTCGGGACCGCGTCCCTGCTCACCGACAAGTCCCGCCAGCGGCAGCGGCTGCGCGAGGCCGGAGTGGAGGACGTGCGCAGCGCCGCCCTGACCACGCCCGGCGACTGGGCGGCCGCCGTCGCCGCCGTCGGACTGCCCGCCGTTCTCAAACCCGTCCACGGCCAGGGCAGCCGCGACGCCCACCTGGTCACCGACGCGGACGCCGGACGCGCCCTGTTCACCGCGCTCATCGGCTCCGCGCAGCCGGCCGGGACGCCCGCGTTCGTCCTGGAGGAGTACCTCGTCGGCCGGCCCAGCGACCCCTTCGGCGACTACGTCTCCGTCGAGACCGTCTGCACCCCCTCCGGCCGCGTCCCCCTCGCCGTTTCCGGCAAGCTCCCCCAGCTCACGCCCTTCCGGGAGACCGGCCAGGTGTGGCCGTCGCCGCTGCCGAAGGAGGAGATCCAGCAGATCGAGGACCTGGTCGACCGCGCGCTGGACGCCCTGGGTGTGACCACCGGCATCACCCACACGGAGGTCAAGCTGACCGCCGAAGGCCCCCGTATCGTCGAGGTGAACGGGCGGCTCGGCGGCCGCATCAACGAGATGTGCCGGCGGGCGCTCAGCTTCGACTGCGTGGAACTGTCCGGCCGCCTCGCCCTGGGGCTCACCGCCTGGACGCCGCCGCCGCCCCCGCGCGGCTTCCACTTCCAGTACATCCCCCCGGCCCCCGTCGAGGAGTTCACCCTGGAGGAGGTGCACGGCATCGATGCGGTCCGGGCGTTGCCCGGTGTGGTCGCCTACCGTCCCACGGTCGAGCCCGGGGAGCACTGGCCGACCAGCGTGATGACCCGCCCCCTCGACACCGTCACCGGAGCCGGCGGCAGTTTCGAGGAGGTCTTCGCGACCATGGAACGCGCCCGCCGCCTGCTGAGCTACACCTTCACCTTCGCCGACGGCACCCGCACGCTCACCGCGGCCGAACTGGAACACCTGCCCGTCGCCGTCCCCGGCGGGGGGACACGGTGACCGGCCTCATCCACCACGCCGTCGCCAGGCAGGCCGCGCTGCGTCCCGGCGCCACCGCTGTGATCCACGGCTCCGCCCGTATCGGTTACGGATCTCTGGACGCCGCCGCCCGCGCCCACGCGGCCCGGCTCGCCCAGCTCGGCGTCGGGCCCGGGCACATCGTCCCCGTGGTGCTGCCGCGGGGCATCCGGCTGCTGACCGCGCTGCTCGCGGTGCTGCACACCGGCGCCGCGTACTGCGCCCTCGACCACCGCTGGCCGCCGGCTCACCTGGCCTCCCTGGCCGGCCGGCTGGGCGCGCCGCTCGTCGTGACCGACGAACCCGCAGGCTGGCCGGTCCCGGCCTGGACGCTGCCGGACGATCCAGGTCCGGTCCCGGACGCGGCGCCGGCCGCCGCCCCGCCGGGAGCGGGCGACGCTCCGGCGACGGTGTTCTTCACGTCCGGCACCACCGGACGGCCCAAGGCGGTGGTCTCCCCGCACCGCGCCGCACTGCGGCTCTTCGGCGCCCCGACGTTCGCGGACTTCGGCCCCGGCCACGCCATGCCGCAGGCGGCGCCGGTGCCGTGGGACGCGTTCACGCTGGAGGTGTGGGGGATGCTCACCACCGGCGGCACCTGCGTCGTCCCCGAGGACGACCACCTGCTGCCCGACGACCTGCGGGACCTCGCCGAACGGTGCGGCGTGGACCAACTGTGGCTCACCTCCTCGCTGTTCAACCTGTTCGTCGATGAGGATCCCGACGCCTTCGGCGGGCTGCGCCGAGTGATCACCGGCGGCGAGCGGCTGTCGCCCGAGCATGTGGCGCGCTTCCTCGACCGGCATCCCGACATCGCGCTCGTCAACGGCTACGGCCCGGTGGAGAGTTGCGTGTTCGCCACCACCCACACCGTCTCCCGCGTCGACTGCGCGCTGCCGGACGGGATCCCGCTCGGCCGGCCGGTCCGCGGCACCGGAGTCCTGGTGCTGGACGGTGACGAGCCGGTGCCGCCCGGCACGATCGGCGAGATCTGCCTGACCGGCGCCGGGCTCGCCCTGGGCTATTTCGGCGAGGATCCGGCCTCGGCGAACTTCACCACCCACCGGCAGGACGGCCGGTCCGTCCCGCTGTACCGTACCGGCGACCTGGGCGTCCTCGACCCGGACGGCGTGCTGCACTACCGGGGCCGGGCCGATCGCCAGGTGAAGATCGCCGGCCACCGCGTGGAGCCCGCCGAGATCGAGGCCACGACGCGTGGGCTGCCCGGCGTCCGGGACTGCGCCGTGCTGCCGTTGACCGGCGACGACGGCGGATTCGACCGGCTCGCCCTCTTCTACACCGCCCGACCCGGCGCCGCTCCGCCCGAGGCCGTGCGCACCGCCCTCGCCGCCCGTCTCCCCCGCCACCTCGTCCCGGCGGTGATCACACCGCTGCCTTCCCTGCCGCGCACCCCGCAGGGCAAGCTCGACCGTCGCGCGCTGCTGTCCGCGACAGGTGGCTGACAGAACCGGCGCGGGGCCGCGTCCGCCCACCGCCCGACTCGATGGCGCGCGACGTGCGGGCCGCCGGGCCGCCGGGCCGCCGGGCCGCCGGGCCGCCGGGCTGCCGGCCTGCCGGGCTGCCGGGCTGCCGGGCTGCCGGGCTGCCGGAACACGACTGCCCGCACGGCCGCACGGCCCGCCGCCGGCGGGCACGACGGCGTGTCTCATCACAGCCGTCACGACGCGCGCCTGACCGAAGGGCGACCGACCGGGAGCGGCCGGGTGTCCCGCCCGTCGAGGAACCAGGCAGGCGAGGCAACTCATGCCGACCCGCGGCAGGATCCGCCGCGGCTTCTGCCGCTCCTGGTCGGTCGGTCTGCGCACACCGGGGGCGCGTCCCCGGCCGTCCGACGGACTGGGCGGGTGTGCGGGGTGGGCGAGGTCAGCTGCAGCTCCGGTAGTTGTAACCGGCCTTCCGCCAAGCGCCGTCACCGTCGATGAAGTGGTAGTTCCCGCTGGCGTCGCGCTTCATGGTGAAGTTTCGGCCTGTCCAGGTGTGAGTACGGGCGTTCCAGCCGGAGTACTTGAGCGTCATGTCCGCGGCAGTCGCGTCGCCCCCCGACACGTAGCTGATCGTGGCGATGGCGGCCAGGCTCCAGGTGTCCCTTCCGGCGCTGCCGTCGACCCCCACGCCGGAGTCCGACTGCCAATTCGCGGTCGCAGTCTTGGTCCGGCTTCCGAAGATGCCGTCGATGTCCGCGCTGGACGAGAGGTAGCCGTCCGCCCACAGCACCTTCTGCCACAGACAGGTAGCGTTGGAGGACGCATTCGTGTTGATGTCCACGACGCCTTCGTTGTCCCAGTCGTCGCTCCAGCCTGCGGCACCATAGACGTAGTCAAGGCCGCTGTAGGTCCCGCTCGCGGCAGCCGGCGAGGTGCTCACGGCAAGGGTGGCAGCGGCCAGTGCGCCGATCGTGCCGGCAGCCAGTTTGATCCGCTTGGGACGGAAATTCATGAAACCTCCTTGTTTTGGGCTCGTTCCCGCAACCGTCACGGCCGACGAACCGCGGGCCACCAGCCTGTACTGATCAAGCCCGCCACCGCGACGTTCCGTGCCACGATTCGAGCAGGTTCGACGCAACGGCTGCGGGCCGGCAGGACCGGGCAGCGGGAGGGCATGACCGAACGAGAAGCGCCCGGCGTCGACCGACCCACCTTCGGCGGCCTCGCCGCCACCCGCGCCCGCACCCGCACCCGCACCCGCGCTGAGCAGCAAGCCGTCAGCTGAACCCGGCGCGGGCCCCCGGGCCCGCCCGACCTCGCCCGACCAACCGCCCGCATCGGCGAAGCCACCGAGTAGCCGCGACCGGCGCTTCGGGTGCTCCAGGTGGCCGCACTTTCACCCCCGGCTGCGCGGCGCGCTCGGTCTGCGCGATCTCAAGGGCCAACTGGAAGGAAATGCCGCAGAAGTGCTCCCGGTGGGTCTTCTGCGCGCCGGGGACGGCTTCGCGGGCGCCACAGTCTTGGCGGGGGTCAAGCGACTTGAGAGGCGCAACCCCGCACCCCGCGAGGACCTTGCCGATCGACGCCCGGGCGGCCGCCCGGCCCCAAGTCGGGTCCCGGCCGCGCGACGGGATGGCGGCAACCCCCTGAGCAGCGCGGCAAGAAGCGGGGCAGGCGGAAGCCGAGCCTCCGCTCGGCCTCGCCCGGAGCCTCCGCGGAAACCGGGGGCCACAGCCGCTCACTCTCGGCCGCACCGAGATTGGTCCATACCTATTGACGCTTTGGTCTAGTCCTTTTAAGGTCCGTGCCAACTTCCGTTGAGAGGAACCCGCTGTGCCATCCCCCTCACGCTCCTGGGCGAGATCAGGACTCCTCGCCTCCGCCGCCGCGGTCGCGGGCATGCTGTTCGCGGCCCTGCCCGCCACCGTCTCGCACGCCGCCGGCCAGGAATCCTGCCGTCCCGACGGCCTGTACAGCACACCAGGTGTCGACGTTCCGTACTGCTCGGTCTACGACTCGGCCGGGCGGGAGAAGATGGGTGCCGACCACCAGCGCCGGGTGATCGGCTACTTCACCGGCTGGCGCACCGGCAAGGACGGGAAGCCCGCCTACCTCGCGTCCGACATCCCGTGGGACAAGGTCACCCACGTCAACTACGCGTTCGCGCACGTCGACAAGAGCAACAAGATCTCCGTCGGCACGGACGGCGCCACCAACCCGGCGACGGGGATGACGTGGCCTGGCGTGGCCGGCGCGGAGATGGACCCGGCTCTGCCCTACAAGGGCCACTTCAACCTGCTCAGCAAGTTCAAGAAGCAGCACCCGGACGTCAAGACGCTGATCTCGGTGGGCGGTTGGGCCGAGACCGGCGGCTACTTCGACGACAGCGGAAACCGTGTCGACTCCGGCGGCTTCTACTCGATGGCCACCAACGCCGACGGCTCGGTCAACCAGGCCGGCATCGAGACCTTCGCCGACTCGGCGGTCGGCTTCATCCGGTCGTACGGGTTCAACGGCGTCGACATCGACTACGAGTACCCGACGACGATGAAGGACGCCGGCAACCCGCTCGACTGGCCCATCGCCAACGCCCGCCGGGCCGGGCTGGTCAAGGGGTACGCGGCGCTGATGAAGACGCTGCGCGAGAAGCTGGACCGCGCGGGCGCGGCCGACGGCAGGCACTACCTGCTGACGGTGGCGGCGCCCTCCTCCGGCTATCTGCTGCGCGGCATGGAGACCTTCCAGGTCCAGAAGTACCTGGACTACGTCAACATCATGTCGTACGACCTGCACGGCGCCTGGAACGAGTACGTCGGCCCGAACGCCTCCCTGTTCGACGACGGCAAGGACGCCGAGCTGGCCGCCGCGAACGTCTACGGCACCGCCCAGTACGGAGGCATCGGCTACCTCAACACCGACTGGGCCTACCACTACTTCCGCGGTTCCATGCCGGCCGGCCGGATCAACATCGGCCTGCCGTACTACACCCGCGGCCACAAGAACGTGCAGGGCGGCACCGACGGTCTGTGGGGCAGGGCTCCGGCGTCCTCCTGTCCGGCGGGCTCCGGCCTGACCAAGTGCGGTGACGGCGCCGTCGGCATCGACAACCTCTGGCACGACCTCGACACCAACGGCAAGGAGTCCCCCGCGGGCTCCAACCCCATGTGGCACGCGAAGAACCTCGAGAAGGGGATCGTCGGCGACTACGTCACCGACTACGGTTTCCCGGCGGACACCAAGCTGACCGGGGCCTACGCCCGCAAGTACGACCCGACGCTGGTCGCCCCCTGGCTGTGGAACGCCGAGAAGAAGGTCTTCCTCTCCACCGAGGACGAGCAGTCCGTCGCCGCCAAGGCCGACTACGTGGCGCAGCGCGGCATCGGCGGCACGATGGTCTGGGAGCTGGCCGGGGACTACGCCTGGAACGCCGCCAAGGGCCAGTACGAGATGGGCGACACGCTCACCACCCTGATGTACGACAAGTTCAAGTCGGCCACGCCGTACGGCGCGAAGAAGTCGAACGCGGACCTGCCGGCGGAGGCCGTGGACGTGGACGTGGAGTTCACGGACTTCAAGCTCGGGGACTCCAACTACCCGATCACTCCCAAGCTGCGGATCACCAACCGCACGAAGACCTCGCTGCCGGGCGGCACGGAGTTCCAGTTCGACTACGCGACCGCCGCTCCGGGCAATGCCTCGGACCAGTCCGGCTTCGGCACCAAGGTCATCAGCAGCGACCACACGGGCAACAACGTGGGCGGTCTGAAGGGCGACTTCCACCGGGTGTCGCTGAAGCTGCCGGCATGGCAGTCGCTGGCGCCCGGGGCCACCGTCGACCTGTCGTTCAACTACTACCTGCCGGTGTCGACGCCCTCGAACTGGACAGTGACGATCGGCGGCAAGAAGTACGCCCTCGCCGCGGACCTGGCGCGCGGGACGACCGTCGTCGAGCCGGGCACCGGCCCGACACCGACGGACCCATCCACGACTCCGCCCGGCACCTGCACGGACCCGGCGTGGGCCGCCGCGACCGCGTACGGCGGGGGCAGCGTGGTCTCGCACAAGGGACACGTCTGGAAGGCGCAGTGGTGGACGCAGGGCGAGGAGCCCGGCACCACCGGCGAGTGGGGAGCGTGGCGGGACCAGGGAGCCTGCTGACCCCGCACAGAGCGGCCCGGCGGCGGTGACGACGGCCCTTGCCCGCCGCCGGGCCTCACCAAACACCGGTGAGTCCGAGGCCGGTCCGCCCGGAGCGGCCCCGTCGGCGGGGCGGATGTGACCGCCGGCGGGACCGTGAGGGTGGCCCGCAGGCCGGGCAGTGCGGCCACGGTCCGCGCTGCCCGGCCTGCGGTCGAGACGTGGGCCTCGGGCAACGGCATCTGCCTGAGGACGAGGTCCGGTGACACGACGTCAGTGTGGTCCGCGGGGCTGCGTGCCGGCAGGTCACGAGAACTCCTGCCCGCTGGGGTCGTCGGGTTCCCTCCGCGTACGGTCAGGCCGCGTCCGCCTGCTCCGGTCCGCTGTGCGGCACCGGTTCGGCAGGGGCGGGGCACGGCGTCCCGCTGCTCGCGGTGCGGCGTCGGCGCAGCAGCACCCCTACGGCGATGGCCGTGACGACCGCGGTGACGGCGCCGCCGTGCAAGGAGGCCCGCAGCCCGGTGACGAACGCGTCCTGGGCCTGGTGCATGACTTCCGGCCCGGCCGCGGCGGCGCCTGCCAGTGAGGACTTCGCCGCTTCGGCGGCCTGGGGCGCGACCCCGGTCAGGTGGAGGTTGTCGCGGTACCCGGCGGTCAGGATGCTGCCGAGCACCGCGATGCCCAGCGCGCCGCCGAGTTCACGGGCCAGGTCGTTGACGGCGGATCCGACGTTCTGCAGGCCCTGCGGAACGGCGCTGGTGATGGAGGTGGTGGCCGGGGGCATCGCCAGCCCCAGGCCGGCACCGAGCGGGATCAGCCCGGCGGCGATGTGCCAGTAGGAGCTGCCGCCGTCGAGGTGTGCCAGGACGCCCAGACCGGCGGCGAGCGCGAGCAGCCCGGCCACCCAGGGACCGCGGTCGCCGAACCGCTGGGTGAGGCCGGGGCTGAGCCGGGAGGCGGGGACCATCCCGATCGGCATCGCCAGCAGGGAGAGAGCGGCCATCAGCGCGCTGTCGCCGCGGACCAGTTGCAGGTACTGCATCACCACGAAGATGAACCCGAACAAGGCGAAGAACTGAAGCGTGATCGACAACGAACCGGCCGCGAAGCGGCGATCGGTGA
This sequence comes from Streptomyces sp. H51, assembly GCF_035656535.1. Classification (NCBI taxonomy): domain Bacteria; kingdom Bacillati; phylum Actinomycetota; class Actinomycetes; order Kitasatosporales; family Streptomycetaceae; genus Streptomyces; species Streptomyces sp. H51. The sequence goes on along the minus strand of NZ_JAYMHD010000079.1, from coordinate 128,589 downwards.
ACAGCCGCGGATCGAGCAACGGGTGCCGGCTGCGCAGCTCGAAGAGGACGAAGCCCACCAGGACCGACAGCCCGACTGCGATGCCGCCGAGCGTGACGGGGTCGCTCCAGCCGTTGACCGGGGCTTCGATCACCGCGTAGACGAGTGCCGCGATCCCGGCCGCCGCCAGGATCGCGCCGACCGCATCCAGCGGCGCCGGGCGGGAATCGGCCGACTCCGGCACGAAAGCCAGCGTGCCGACCAGGGCGACCACGGCCAGCAGCACATTGAACCGGAACACCGACTGCCACGACCACCACTCCAGCAACGTGCCCGAGGCCAGCAGGCCCAGCACCCCACTGGCCCCGGCAACGGCCGACCAGATGCTCACCGCCCGTGCCCGCTGCTCGCGGGGAAAGCTGCTCGTGATGGTGGACAGGGTCGCCGGCATGATCAGAGCGGCTCCCGCCCCCAGCACCGCGCGCAGCGCGATCAGCTGATCCGGGCTGGTGGTGAACTCCGCGAGAGCCGACCCCGCCCCGAAGACGATCAGTCCGGCGACCAGCGCCCGGCGCCTGCCGAACCGGTCACCGAGCGCCCCGGCGGGCAGCAGCAGGGAAGCGAAGACCAGGCTGTAGGCGTCGACGATCCACGACTGCTGGGTCTGGGTCGCGTGCGTCTGGCGCGCGATGTCGGGCAGAGCCACGTTCAGTGAGGCCATCGCGGCCATCACGGTGGCCAGCGCGAGGCAGGTGATGAACAGCACGACGCCCTGGCGCAGGGGGCGGCCAGGAGTCTGAACGGCGGACGGTGACGGGGTGAGCACGGAGAAGCCCTTCGGATCGGGGACGAACCCGTACACGCTGACCCGGACGGCGCTACAATCTCAACAGTGATGAATTCTTCCGGCTCCCGGGGGCGCAGGCCCGGAAAGCCCGATACCCGCGCCCAGATCCTCGACGTCGCCCGCCGACGCTTCCTGGAAGGCGGATACCAGGCCGTCACCCTGCGCTCCATCGCCGCCGAGGCAGGCGTGGACCTCGCCCTGGTCAGCTACTACTTCGGCTCGAAGAAGGGCCTGCTCAGCGCGGCACTCGCCCTGATCGTCAATCCCTCCGACATCCTCGACCGCGCCGCCCGGGGCGACCTGGCCGCTTTCCCCCGACGCGCCCTGCACGACCTGCTCTCGCTGTGGGAAGACGCCGAAACCGGCGCGCCCCTGCGCGCCCTCGTGGCAGGGGCCGCGCACGACGCGGCCTTCGCCGACCTGGTCAGGGAGATGGCGGAGAAGGAACTGATCGACAAGATCGCAGCCCGGATCGGCGGCAGGGACGCCGGCAAACGCGCCGCGGCGTTCTGCGCCCAGATCGCCGGCCTGATCGTGACCCGCTACGTCCTCCGCCTCGAACCGATCGCGTCCATGGCGCCTGATGAAATAGTCCGGATCTACAGCCCCCCGTTGCGCCTCGCCCTCAGAGCGGCGCCGCAGAGCCGGTACTCCACGCATCGGGAGGCTGCCGGCGGCCGGACTGCTTGACCGTGCACTCGACGCGCCTGGCGGCAGGCGCTTGCCGACCTACGGCCCGAGGGGTCGGCTGCCGGGTGGAAGCACGCTGAGCCGGATCGCGGAGGGCCGCCGCGGGTCGTGGTGGATCTCCTGGTCCGCCGCCGACAGACGGACGGCGCTAGCCGTCGGCTCGCCGCTGCCGGGGTTGCGGGCGAACCGGGGGTGGGCCCCGCTGGAGACCTGGAGCCGGATGCGGTGGCCGGCCCGGAACCGGCAGGCGGTCGGTGCCAGGTCGAGGGCGAGCGCGAGCACTCCGTCCGCATCGATCCGGCCGACGGCCGAGGATCCGGGCCGCACACGGATCAGCCCGTCGGTGATGTCCACCGACCGGCCGTCCGGGTGCACGTCGCAGAGCCGGGCGAAGAAGTCGGTGTGCGCGAGGCCGGAGCGTACGTACAACTCGGCCGAGACCTCGCCGACGGCCTCCAGGTCTGTCTCCAACGGGTCGGTCGTGAAGGTCAGTACGTCCGGACGGGCCTCCAGCGCGCGGTTGTCCCGCGGCCCGGCACCGGCGCCCGTCCACGCGCCGCCGACGGCCGGGGTGGGGTCGGCCGGCTCGTAGCGGTAGCGGTCGGGGCCGCTCGGCGGCGGCGGGGCGGGGTCGAGGCGGCCGCCCGGATGCAGGTACCAGCTTCGGGAGAGCGCCTGCGGCGGCGGCCAGTCGCCGAAGCCGCGCCACTCCTCGGCGCCGAGCAGGAAGAGGCGCACCGGGTCCGGCTCCGCGGTCCCGCCGCCGGCCCCGCGGCCGGATCCGGATACGGGGCCTCGGCCGGGCACGAGCTCTCGGCCGGGCAGGACCCCGCGGCCGGAGAGGACCCCGCGGCCCGGGCGGGCCCCGTGGCCGGAGCGGGCCCCGTGGCCCGGGCGGAGTGCGTGGCCGGTGACAGGCTGGTGCTCGGGGAAGACTCCGGCGAGCCAGTCCAGGGAGTCCGCCATGAAGGCCGGCCACCAGCGGCCGACCGCCGTGTGCGTCCACGGTCCGATGGTCAGCCGGGGCGCCGCGCCGCCGGCCCGCAGCAGCGCGTACTGCCGGAGCGTCTGCGGCAGGAAGGGGTCGTACCAGTTGCCCTGCAGCAGCACGGGAACACCGGCGCCCCGTACGAGCCCGGCGCTGTGGTCGGAGGCGGACCAGTACGGATCGTCTTCGGCCTCGTGCGCCAGCCAGGCGTCGAGGTGCGGGTCGTCGCGGCCCAGCGCCCGCGCGAGCGCCGGGCCGAGCGGCAGTTCCCGGTAGCCGATCCGCCGCAGCCTCCGCTTCTCCCGCAGGTGGCGCACGGTGTCCCGGACCGGTCCGCGCTTCGGGTGGCCGAGCATCGACGCCCAGCCGGCCATCGTGTCCAGGGCGAACGCGCCGCCCGGCCAGGCGACCCGCGCGTACTCGTGCGGCCCCATCTGGACCACCATGCCGCGCAGTTGGGGTGGCGGGTCGTCCAGCAGAGCCCACTGCACGTAGCCCAGGTAGCTGGCCCCGACGGTGGCGAACCCGCCCGAGAACCAGTCCTGTCTGCTCATCCAGGCGGCGGTATCCCAGCCGTCGGCGGCCTCCTGGACCCACGGGTCGAGCGTTCCGCCCGAGCCGAAGGTTCCCCGGCAGCGCTGCACCAGCACCTGGTATCCGCGCTCGGCGTACAGCCGGCCGTAGAGCAGGCCGATGGGCAGGTCCCAGCCGTACAGGTTGCGCACCAGCAGGGTCGGCGGGCGGCCGCCGCCGGCCGGCGCGTAGTGGTCGGCGAGCAGGTCGACGCCGTCCCGCATCGGCACCCGTATGCCCCTGGTGACCCGGACGTCCCGGGTGACGGCCGACGGCAGCCGCATCAGCCGGCTCGCCAGGCGCGCGGCGAACGCGCCGCCCGGCCGTTCAGCCCGCACGGAGCAGTCCCAGAGCGGCGAGCAGTTGGAGGTTCTCGGCGGCGCTCCACCATTCGGCGACCCGGCCCTGGTGGATCCGCAGGATGTCGATGCCCCGGTTGGTGACCGGAGTGCCGGGCGCGGCGGCGGCCTCGGGCAGCCCCCCGCGGTAGGTGCCGGCGAACCGCCAGCCGCCGGTGACGTAGGCCCCTTCGGCGACCGGGCCCACCTCGGTGGTGTAGGTCAGGTCCGCGATGCCCTGGACACCGCCGATCAGGGCGAGGGCGCTGTCGCGGTCGCTGATCAGGCCCGGGTCGATGCTGTCCGACAGCTTCGGCGAGTGGACGGTGAGCCGCTCGGCGAGCAGTTCCTCGCCGAGGGAGAGGTCGCCGTTCCACAGGGCGATCCACTTCTCCCAGATGCGGTGCGCTTCGGCCGGGGCGGGGTCGATCGTCATGGAGACTCCTGGGTGTTCAGCGGGATCCGACCGGGCCCGGCCGGCGGACGGGGCCGGGGACGGCGCCGGTGGTGTCGTGGTTGCGGTGGACGGGGAGCGGACCGCCGGCGGCGAGGTGGCGGCGGCGGTCGCGCAGCAGTTGGCGCAGGTAGCGGTAGACGTCCACTTCGACGGTGAGCCGGGGCGTCGCGGAGTAGCGCCGGCGCACCCGCCGCTCGTCGGCGGCGATCTCGGCCAGCATCGCCTCCCGGCCGGGCAGCCGGGTACGTCCCTCGATCAGATCGGCGGTCCATTCGGCCTGCGCCTCGGCGACGGGGGTGATGGCGCTCAGCGTCTTGGCGAAGCCGAGGAAGAACAGCCCCTCGTGGTCCGGCATCACGATCCGGCGGAAGAGCCGCATCGGACCGACCATCACCGGAGTCAGTTCCTCGGGCAGGAAGGGGAAGCTGAACGTGAAACCGGTGCACCAGACGATCGCGTCGAACTCCTCGACCGAGCCGTCGGTGAACCGCACCCGATTACCGCCGTCGAAGCGCTCGATGCCCGGCCGCACCGCGATCCGTCCGGCCTTGACCGCCGGCAGGTACCCCTCGCAGGTGGCGGGGTGGGTGCGCAGTGCGAGGTGACCCGGGGCCGCCAGGCCGTACCGGCTGATCCTGCCCTGCGTCACCCAGAGCATCGCGGTCAGCACCAGGCTCTGCACCAAGGGCGGCACGAACGTGGCGAGGGGAAGGTTGACCTTGTCGGCGGGCTTGCCGAAGAGGCGCTTGGGGGTGATCCAGAAGCCGCGCCGCGCACTGGAGACCACCCGGTCGGCCACGGCGGACAGTTCGGTGGCGAGGTCGCAGGCGGTGTTGCCGGATCCGACGACCAGCACCCGCCGGCCACGCAGCGCGTCGGCGCTCTTGTAGTCCTTGCTGTGCAGTTGGGTGCCGGTGAACTCGCCCTGGTACGCGGGCTTCGGCCACTTCGGGTCCCAGTGGAAGCCGTTGGCGACCAGGACGTGGGTGTAGCGGTGCACCTGCCCGTCGTCCAGCGTGACCAGGTACCCGGCGGCGTCCTTGACCACACCGGTCACCGAGGTCCGGAAGCGGATGTACGGGCGCAGGCCGAAGTGCTCGGTGTAGCGGCTGAGGTAGTCGAGCATCTGCGGATGCCCGGGGAAGAGCGGATAGTCCTCGGGCATCGGGAACTTGGGGAACCCGCTCATGTCCCGCGAGCTGTTCAGCTCGATGGAGTCGTAGACGGCGGAGGTGCCGCTGTCGTTGCAGAAACGCCACTGGCCCCCGATGTCGGAGCCTTTCTCGTACACGTCGAACGGGATACCCCGTTCGCTGAGGACCTGCGCGGCCGCGAGCCCGCAGACCCCGGCCCCGATGACACACACCCGCACGGACACCCGACCGCCCCCTCGCGAACACCACTGGCACGGAAAGTGTTCAGGAGTTGGCTAAAGACAGCCTTGCGTCCGGCCGCCCCAGCACTGGCCGCGCCCGCCGACCGGCCGGGCCAGGACCCCACCCACCGGGCAGCGTCCGCCGCCTTCCGGAACTCCGGGCGCGCGCCCCTTCGGCGCGTACCGCACGCCCCCTGCACGCCCGACTGCGCCACCACCCGCTACGGCAGCCGCGCGCACGCCGCCCACCGTCCCACCGTCCGGGCTGCTCCTCCTGGCCGAAGAGGTGCAGCCGCTCGGGGCATGGTCCGGAGCGGCGGCCGGCCGCGCGGCGAGCAGCCCCGGCAGTCCGGGAGCGGTTCACCCGCGGGGGGACTTCCGGTCCCCACAGTCATCACTTAGCGTGTGCATTGGAATACTCACAGTGACGAAAGGGAAGTCGTGTTCAGCACCGTCAAGCAGCGCCTGGCCGTCGGCGCCACGGCAGCAGTCCTGGCCACCGCCGCCACCTCGTTCTCCGCCCCGGCGGCCGGCGCCGCGGGCACCGACCTGACCTACGGCAGCAACATCCTGCTGCAGAACCAGTACGCGGGTGACGGCGGCTACCTCGACACCAACGGCGTGTCCGACCAGCCCGGCGCCACGTACAACGTCGACACCAACCAGACGCCGAACAGCCGAGGCCCGGCGACATCGGCGTGGAAGGTCGTCTCCGCCACCGGCAAGGCGAACGGCACCCGCGTCACCAGCGGCGACGTCATCTACCTCATCAACCAGTACGGCGGCGGCACCTACCTCGACACCAACGGCGTCTCCACCAAGAGCGGCGCCAAGTACAAGGTGTCGGCCACGAGGACCAAGGACCGCGGCCCCGGCACCGCGAAGTGGCACATCTTCGGCAAGACGTCCTCGCCCGCCGACGGCCACATCCGCACCGACGACATCGTGCACCTGCTCAACGACTACCGGTCCGCCGACGGCGGCTTCCTCGACACCAACGGCGTCGCCAACCAGTCCGGCGCGAAGTACGACGTCGTCACCAGCCACTACACCGACCGCGGCACCGGCACCGGCTCCTGGAAGGTACTGCCTTCCAACTGACCCGCCCCGGGCCCGCCGCCCATGCGTGCAGCAGGCGCATGGGCGGCAACCCTCGCTCCGGGATGCGAGGCCCGGTACGGGGCTGGAGGTACGGCTCCCCTGCGAGGTGGCTGCGCTCCGGCGGAAGACGGTTCCCGTGGTCGCGGTACGGTCAGGCGCGCGGTGGTTGCCCGCGCTATCGCGTGACTGCCGCGGTGACGTCGTAGCGGCCTTGGCCCGGCGCGCATCGCATGGCCTCGCCGCACGCAGCGCGTCGGGCGGTGACGTGGGCGGTGCCGGGGCCGAGGACGGTGAACCGGGCGGAGGAGATTCCACAGCCGCGGCCGGGCGGACAGGTGCCGGTGGTTGTGGTTCCGCCGCCGGCGGGGGCGAGGACCCGCGGGTTCGAACTGGTGGGGGTGGACCAGTAGGCGCTGTGCAGGCGCACCACGACGAGCGTGCCGACGGTCACCCGGACCGTCCTTCCGCGCTGCCGTTCGTCGAGGACGACCGGCTGGGTGGCGGATCCGGACGGCCCGGCCGACGCGGAAGACGCGGAAGACGGCGGCGGAACGGGAGACGGCGACCCGGCGGAGCCGGACGAACAGCCGCCCAGGGTGCCTGCCAGGGTTGCTGCGGCCAGCGCGGCGATCCCGGCACGCATCACGCGCCGGGCGGGGCACGAGCGGATCGTCGACGGGAACACGGGTCCTCCTCCGGTGGATGCCGCCCCGCGCGGGCGCCTCTACGGGGGTGGGGGCGAGCCACCGGCCGCTCGCGTCGTACACCGCCAGGAACGGGTCGGCCGCCTGCGCGTTGAGCGGCTGCCCCATCAGCAT
>NZ_JAYMHD010000079.1:0-121413 GCF_035656535.1 Streptomyces sp. H51 | reverse complement strand
GCGCTGTCCCGAGAAGCGCTGTCGCGAGCGGCTCGTCGACGACCGGGGGCTGTCCACCGGGGGCGAGCCACCGGCTCGCCCCCACCGTACGGCGTGGCAGGTCAGGACACCGTCACGTCGTCGTAGTACGTGTAGGTCGCGTCACCCGCGTAGTTGTCGTCCTTGTTGGTGAGGGTGAGCGTGTAGTTGTGGCCCGCGGTGACGGTGCCGGAGACCTGCTTCCAGCCCGCACCCTGGGTGCAGGTCTTGGCCAGCAGCGTCGTGGTGGTGCCCGCCGTGGTGTCCTGGAGGGTGGCCGTCGCCCAGTCGTAGCTCACCGTGTCCGGGCAGGTGACGTCGTACCAGAAGGAGATCTTGCTGGTGCCGGACGGGGCGGTGAAGGACTGGGAGACCGAGGAGGTGTTCGTCGGACCGGTGGAGCCCACCGTCGCGCCGTAGCTGCCGCTGTGCGCCGCCGAGGTGGTGGCGGAGGCGGTGCCACTGGTGGTCCAGCCGGACAGGCTGCCGGTCTCGAAGGTGCCGTTGGTGAGACTGCCGCCGGTACCGCCACCGCCGCCCACGATCGCGTGGGTGATGGCGCAGTTGTTGGTGTCGTTGGACCAGCTGGCCTGCTCGGCGAAGGTGCCGGTGCCCATCGTGACGTTGGCCGCTCCGCCGGTGGTGCCGGGCGAGAGCCAGGCGCATTCGTCGGCGTTCTCCTGGCCGTCGTACGAGCTGCCGGTGTGGTTGGTCCAGCCGCCTGCCGGATTCTGGTCGGACATCATCTCCTGCCACTCGTGGCCGAGCGTCATCGTCCAGCCGTCCAGCGTGCCGGGCGAGTTGACGAACCCGACACCGCAGCCGGAACCGGAGTCCATGTTGTACGGCTGGTTGCTGAACGCGATGTCCCCGTAGGAGGAGGACACGGGCCCGCCGGAGAGCGTGCTGTCGCCGTTGTAGTCGTGCCAGGCGCAGTACTGGCCCTGGTAGTTGTCCGGGTTCGTGTTGTGCGGCGAGAGGATGACGTAGTACGCGTCCCGGTTGGACGCGGCGGTGGTGTTGCCGAAGTGTCCGGCTGCCTTGACGGCTTCGGCGCCGAGCTGGTGCCCGGTCGCGGCGCTCGGCGAGGCCGCCGAGTTGTCGTACCACACTCCGGACAGCACGCCGCCGCTCTGGTACGGGATGAAGTCCGCGTTGGACGGGCAACTGGTGGCGCCCGAGGACACGTTCGGCCCGTCACACCACTGGGTGAGATCTGCGGACCACCGCTCGTTGCCGGTGCCTATGTCCTTGAACATCTCCTGGGCGACGGGGGCCGCGCCGTCGGGGTCGCCGGAGAACGTGGCGTCGCCGCTGCTGTTGGTGCTCTGCGTGCCCCACTGCGAGCCGTAGAAGACCAGGTAGACCTTGGAGTGACCGCTCTGGACGCCGATGCCGTCGACGCCGCCGCCGTAGGAGAGCGTCTGCGACCCGGTCGCCGTGGCGGCGGCCGGCTGGTCGGCCGCCCAGGACTTCATCTTGGCGTTCCGCTGGATGGTCGGTATGACACCGTGGCGGTACGGGTGCTGGTAGGCCGGGCTGTAGGGGTTGGGTCTCGCCGTGTGGGCCGCGGCCTGGGGGGCTGCTGCCGCCTGGGGGATGGAGGCGACTACCGCACCGGTGAGGAGGGACAGCGACGCGAGACCGGTCAGGGTTGCTCGGACTGCGCCGCGGGTGTGGGGATGACCCATGGGTGATGGGAACCTTTCTGGCACGAACCTCCGCCGTCGGTGCGGCGGGGGTGAGCTGCACGGGGTGTTCGACGAGGCCATCACCCGTCGGACCGGCTCCGGCCGTCGGTCGACGCCGGTTTCGTGCATTGCTGTCCGCCAAGGAACTCCCGTCCTGAACCGGACGAATAAACAGACAGTGAGAAGGGGTTCACACTGCCGCTTTCAGCTGCCCGAATTGGTGATGACCTGTCTGACGCGGAGAAGCAAAGCAGGCTTGACGGGTCCAGGTCAACGCAAATGCTGAGCCTTTACACAGGAAGGCGGGGGCAGACGGCCCGAAGTGACGGTCACGGCACCGTGCAGCCGCCGCAGCATTGTGACTTTCCATCAAATCGTTGCAGCTCAGGCTCAGTTGACGAGCACACCGGAAGATACGGCGGTGGCACTCCGCGTGCCCCTTCCGGATCCTTTCTCTGCACAACACACCACCGAAGCCGACCAAGTTCGAGAAAATGCTCGTCCAAGAAGCGTTAATCAAAGCTCAATTGTTTGTCGTGGTCACCAATCGGATTCTCCCTGATGAGCCAAGGCTGAGTCAGGGCCCGGGCATACCGGTCCATCGACCACCACCTCCGCGAAACCCGACGACGAAGCACGGCCCGGCCCCCTGGCCGTGCCATCTCGTGACATCGGTTCTCGCGGTCAGGCTCGGCGGGCGTACGACGTGAGGCGATCGGCGAGCGCGATGACGAGGTCGCGGAGTTCATCGGGGCGCTCGACGACGAACGGCCGGCCGAGTGAGGCGAGTACCGGAGGCAACCAGTCGAGCCGCTCCGCCCGCAGCTCGACGCGCAGCCAGCGTTCGGTCGCCCGGTCCTCTCCGGCCGCGGGCTCGTGCTCCTCCAGGCTCGCGACGCCGACGGGGAGGTGCGCGCGGATCTGCTCGGCCGTCCCGTGGATCCGCAAGGTCACCTGATGCCGGTACTCGGCCGTGGCCAGCCCTGACAACACGCGCTGCGCCGGACCGGGACCCACGGGCGCCTCGAACGAGCCGGGCAGGGTCCGCGCGTCCGCGATGCGATCGAGCCGGAAGGTCCGGTCCTCGCCGATCCGGGCGTCCTGGCCCGTGACGTACCACCGGCCCGCATGGGCGACGATCCCGTAGGCGTGCAGCGTGCGTTCGCTGCGCCGTCCGTCACGGTCGGTGTAGCGGATCGAGACCGGTCGGCGATGGCGCACCGCATCGGCGATGGTGAGCAGGATCCCGGCGTCCGGGTGGGCCGACTCGCCGGGCTGATCCGTGAAGGCGAGGGATTCCAGGAGCGTGTCGAGCCGACGGGCGATGTGCTTGGGCAGCACCCGCCGGATCTTGGCCGACGCCGTCTCGTTCGCCGTGCGCTGCGTCGTCGTCAGCCCTGCCCGGCGGCCGGCGACCAGGCCGAGCAGCACGGCCAGCGCCTCGTCGTCGCTGAGCATGAGCGGAGGCAAGCGGTACCCGGGGGCGAGCCGGTAGCCGCCGTAGCGGCCGCGCACCGATTCCACGGGCACGTCGAGGTCGATCAGCTGGTCCACATACCGGCGCACGGTGCGCCCTTCGACGCCGAGCCGGTCGGCGAGTTCGGCCACCGTCCGGGTGCCGCCCGACTGCAGCAGCTCCAGGAGTGTCAGTACGCGGCCGGTGGGTCGGGGCATGTCCGCCAGCCTAACGCGAATACAGGACCGGTTCTGTCCACTATTTCTCCTAGCCTGCGACGTGCACGCCTCCAGCACAGCCAAGGAGATTCCCATGGACTTCGTCTCGATCCGCATCATCACCAGCGACGTAGCGCGCCTCGTCGACTTCTACGAGCGAGCCACAGGGGGGCGGGCGACGTGGGCCACCGAGGACTTCGCCGAACTCAGGACCGCGGGCGCCACCCTCGCGATCGCCGGCACCCGCACGGTCTCGCTGTTCGCCCCGGGCTCCGCCCGCCCGGCGGACAACCGCAGCGTGATCACCGAGTTCCTCGTCGACGACGTGGACCGCGTTCACCAGAACCTGACCGGCTTCGTCACCGACTTCGTCGCCGGGCCCACCACGATGCCCTGGGGCAATCGGTCGCTGCTGTTCCGTGACCCCGACGGCAACCTCGTCAACTTCTTCACCCCCGTCACCCCGGCGGCCATCGAAAAGTTCGCACGCTGACGCCACGCGCAGCGGATGCCGAGGGCGGCTACCGACGCAGTTGGCCGAGTCGGCTGCGGATCGACCTGCGATACGACGGAGTGCGCGTCATCAGGCGCCCGCGTGGACGTATGCGGCCCACACCGACGGCAGGTTCGGATACTTCGCCCTGAGCTGCCTGACCGTGCGGTGGACCGCCGCCGAGGCGCACAACGCACCGGATCGGTCCGCGATCAGCTCGCCGTAGAGCTGTCGGCTGAAGGCCGGCGCCACCATGTCGTCGACGCGCCAGAGCGTGCCGACCACCTGGGAGAAACCGGCTGTCTGGAAAGCCGCCAACGGGTGGATCGCCTCGTCGGACAGGCGCGCGGTGGTGCGGGCCGTGTCGCAGGCCGACAGGAACGCGAACTCCGCGTTCCGCAGACGCAGCCGGGAGAGGTCCAGCACCCGAAGCGGCGCGCGGTCGTGGTCGTGCAGCGCGAGGTGGCTGTCCGAAGGGTTGTCCGGGTCGCTGTACCCGTGGCAGGCGAAGTGCGCCCAGCCGCCGGCCGGCAAGGCGTCGAGAACGGCGTCACGAGTCGCCTCCGCGCCGACCAGGACCGTGGCGCCGGGTACGAGAGCGGCCAGGTGGTCGGCTTCGGCCTGTGCGCCGGGCAGGTCCGGGGCATCCGGAGTGTGCGGCATCGCGACCACCAGCAGCCGCGGCTCGTTCCGGTCGTCGCGGCGGCCCGCGCGGGCGTAACCCAGGGCGCGGACCGTCGGCGTCGTCGAGGAGACGACGCGGTCGAGGAGCACAGGTCCGCCGTCGCGGTGGTGGCCCGCCGCGTGCAGGGGGAGCAGGCTGAGCGGCCCGACCGGGGCCCACCAGATCCGTGGCCACGGACCGTCCGCCGCCGGTTCCGCCGTCAGCCCCAGTTCGCCGAGCACAGGGCCCACGATGGTGTCCCACAGCCACTCCAGCGTGTCATGGATCGTCTGTTCGGCGGCCAGCCGCCCCTCCGTGAACGCGGTGTGCAGAGCGCGTACGCGGTGGCTCACGGTCTCTTCGCTCAGCCGGTCCAGCGCGCGTGACCGGACCCCGTCAGGAGTGATGATCAGCGCGTCACACCGGTGCCGGCTGACGTTGACGTACACGATCGGGCCCTCGTGCGCCTGCGCGGTGAGGTCGGTGAGCAGCGGGGGCCGTAGGAACCGCTCCATCCCGGGCAGCGCGCGGATCCGGTCGGTCACGGCGTCGAGCTCGTCGGCGAGGGCCACGCGGTCGCTCGTGGTGTCGGTTTCGAACTCCGCGGTGAGCGTCCGGAAGCGTTCGGCCAGCTCGGGCGCCCGCTCGCGCAGGTCGGATAGATCGCCGCGGCTGTCGAGTGCCTGGGCGGCGAGCACGCAGCGTCCCGATTCGAGCAGGGTGACCGCGCTCACCTCGTCGCCGACGGCCAGCGCGCACGCGGCCGCGTCGGCGGCGACCCCGGCGAACCGGCCGAGCCAGTACTGGGCGTCCTCGCGGCCGAGGCGGCGCCCGGCGAGCCTGGGCAGCAGCCGGACCGCGGTGGCGTACCCTTCGGCGGCCACGTCGAACTGCCCCGCCTCGGCCGCCAGATCGCCCCACCGGTCCGCCGCTTCGGCCCGGCTCTCCGTCGGCGATCCTGCGGACGCTGCGGCCTCCCGGTAGCAGCCGAGTGCCTGGGTCAGCGCGTCGCCGTCGCCGAGGTGCCGGAAGCCGAGCGCCAGGACGTTGGCGACGCGGGTCAGGAAACCCGCCCGGGAATAGGCGTCCTGCTCGGGCCTTTGCACCGCGCTCCGGGCCAGGCCGACCGCCTCGGCCAGGACCTGCGGATCCGGCGGATCCCGTCGCGCGACGGCGGGTGCGACGGGGTGCGTGCACCAGTCGCCGAGCACGGCGGCCAGGCTCGCGGTGTACCGGGGCCAGTCCGGGCTGTCCTGCGGAGTCGCGGCCACGGACGCGCGACGCGCGGCGATCGCGTCCCGCAACGCGTTCCGGTCGCCGAACCTCTCGTACGCCATCCCCAGCACACCGCCGAGATTGGCCAGCCGCACTGCCCGGCCCGGGGCGTCGTCCGCCGTCACGTCCACGGCCGCGCGGTGCGCGTCGATCGCCTCGTCGAGCACGCTCGCCTCGCCCGTCCTGATGAACCAGTCGGACAGTATGGCGCCGGCGTTGGAGAGCCGCTGGGCCTGCCCGGCGACCGGGCTCGCGCCGAGGCGGACGGACTCCCGCGCACGGTCGACCGCCTCCGACAACACCTGCAGCTCGCCGGTCACCCGGTACCGGTGGTGCAGCATGACGGCGAGGATCCCGAGCGCACGCAGGTGCTCGCCCTGCCCGGCCGTGGCCCCAGCGGCACGGCGAGCGACGTCGATCGCCTCCATGACGTGGGCCAGGTCTCCGGTCGCGTGGAACAACGAGTTCAGGTTGACGGCGAGGTTGCCCATGAACTGGGCCCGCAGTGGTTGGTCCGCCGACGTGCACGCGACCGCCTCCCGCTCGATGACGACGGCCTCCGCGAGCGCGGCGTGGTCCCCGAACGCTTCACCCCGGGTGGCCAGCGCCGTGGCGAGGTGGTCCAGCCACACGCCCCGACGGGGGTGCCCGGCGGGGCTCGCCGCCGCCGAACGCCCGAGCTCGATCGCCCGCTCGAGCAGGGCCGGGTCCCGGGTCTGCTCGAACTCGGCGGCGTACCGGCCGCACATTTCGGCTTCGCCGTCGGCGCGTTCCCAGCCACTGTTCGGTTTCGGGCGCTCGCCGGTGAGCGCGGCCCATTCTCGTTCCGTGGTCGTCAGCTCGACGAGGTTCTGCGAGTGCCGCGGATCGGTGACCGGGGTGTGGGCCACCAGCGTCTGCCGGACCCGAAGCAGTTCGGCCAGATCGTCCCGCGCTCCGCGAGCCCGGTAGTGGTCGTCGAGAAGGTACCCGAGGATCTTCAACCGGTCGAGCACGTCGGACGACCCGGCCGGCGTGAGTTCCACCGCTCGCCGCGCGGCGTCGACGGCTTCCTCCACGACACCGGTATCCCCGGTCTCACGGGACCAGTCGCGCAGGACGACGGCGAGGAAGTGCAGACTCCTGGCGGTGGACGCGTCATCGGGCGAGCATTCGGCGGCGGCCCGCGCGTGCTCGGCGGCCTCCGCCAGGGGGGCGAGGTCCTTCGTCACGGTGAACGCCGTCCGCAGCGCGACAACGAGGTTGTTCAGGTAGGACGCCTTCTTCGTGGACGGTTCCTCGTCGACGGCCGTCCGGCTCCAGTGCAGCGCGTCGGCCAGGGTGCCACGGTCCTGGTTCTGCTGGAACGCGGTGTGCAGCAGCATGCCGATGTTGTTGGCGTAGCCGGCCGAGTCCGCCGGGCTTTCGTACGTCAGGACGTAGGCCTCCATGACGTTGCGGACGGCTTCCCGCAGGAACTCGAAGTCTCCGGTCTGGTGGTAGCGGGTCTGCAGCAGGCCCCCGAGATCGGACAGGACCGAGCGGCGCTCGGCCACGTCCTCGGCGGCCAGCACGGCACGGCCGAGGTCGATCGCCTTCTCGACCGACGCGGGGTCCGCGCTGTGCCGGGCCACCCGGAACGCCTCCCAGAACCGCTCGGCCGGACCGTTCGCGGGCCCACCGCCCACGCGTCAGTCCTCGTTGCCGTTCGAGGTGCCGGCCGGGCCGCCGGGCGCCTCGTCCGGCTCGGCGACCGCGCGTTTCGGGGTGTAGCCGCGTTCCGTGGCCTCCTGCAGCAGCGCCGCCTCTTCGGGCGTGAGCTCGGGTTCGTGCGCCATCATCGCTCCTCCCCCGGCACGGCCGCCGGTTCTCCGGTTTCGACGAACTCCAGCACGTCGAAGTCTTCCGCCCGCAGCCGCAGGCCCGCCGTCCCGTGCACGCGCGCGCCGAACGCCCCGTCGGCGCCCATCACGCGCGCCGATTCGAGGTACAGCTCGGCCGGGTGGGGGTACGAGGAGGCGTACGACCGGTTGCCGTACCAGCCGCCCGCCCAGTTGCCGTCCTTGAGCCGCACGCGCACGAAGCACGGTTCGCGGTCGCGGAACGCGTGGTCCCAGGCGCTGGGCGTGCGCAGGAACCGGGACTTGCGCCGCTGCCGATCCACCAGGGAGACGGTGACCGCCGCCGCGGCCGGCACGACGAGGAACAGCACCAGGGCGACGAAGCCGACCACGCGCGGCCGCTCCACGAAGCCGTCCCAGCCGCCGCCGGCGCCGCGAGCCAGGCGGACCAGCGCCGGCCCCGCCACCACCGCGTACGTGGCGTCCAGCGCGATCGAGGCGACGATCGCCCGCAGCACCCGCTCACCCAGGTCACGCTCACCGGGCACCGGCCCACGGCGGCGTTCCCGGACGAACTGATAGGTGACCCCGGGCAGCACCAGAAGGACGAGCAGAGCGAGTTGCACGACGGTCGCAGGCGCCTGCACTCACCACCCCCATGTCTCACGGACTCCGCTCGGTCAGGCTACTGGCTTGCGTCTCCGCGGTAGGCAGAACGACCCTTTCCGCGGCCACCGGGAGGCAGTGGGCCGGCCTCGGCGGCGCCGGCCCGCACGATCCTGTCGATCTGCGGGACGGGGCTCTGTGCTGCGGCCGCGCGGACGTGGCCGACGACGGCTGGGGCCGATGGGGTCCGCCGCAGGGCGTACGGGGCGATGCCCGGGGCGGCGGGAGCAACGGAACTGCCTGGTCCGGCACCGGGCGCCACCGGTTGTCGGCCGTGCGTACGGCCTGCCGGGACTCCCGACGCGTTCCAGGTGCCGAGAACCCGCAGAAGTGCCTGGTTCGGGCGGCGCGTCCGGGGCCTACTGGCTGTATCGGACGGAACACACCGTCGTCGCCCGAAGGAGACCATCATGGCGTCCGCTCGTCAGGAACCCGGCGATCGTCCCGCGCGGTACATGTTCACCGCGCTGCACACGACCCACCAGCACGCGGACGCGAAGGCAGGCATCCTGGCGGCGGCGCAGGCGGCGCTGACCGGCACGGCGGGGGCGTGGACCCAGCGGGCCGTGCTCGCCTGGGAACGGGGCGGCGCGGCCGGGGTGTTCGCCGGTGTGCTGCTGGCCCTGTTCGTCTGCGGACTGGTCAGCGGTGTGGTGAGCCTGGCGGCCACATTGTGCCCGCGGATGCTGAGGCATCCGGCCCCCAACCGCTACAGCTTCGTCCAGTTGGCGAACGGGCCGGACATCCTGCCCGCCGACGGAAGGGGTGTCGACGAGGCGGCGGACCGGCAGGAGTTCTCGCGCACCGTACGGTTCCTCGCGCGCGTGGCGGTACGCAAGTACCGCTGGCTGGCGGCGGCGGTGATGTGCACGGCCGTCATGGGGGTGAGCGGTGGGCTGGGGGTCGTACTGCTGCGGGTGGTCGTCTGAGCAGCGGCCGCGGGGAGGCCCCCGTGCCGTTCACCGTGGTTCGTCCGCAAGGTCCGCCAGACGTCTGAGCCGGGGCAGGTCACGGATCACGGTGGCGCGGTAACCGGTCTTCAGCAGACCCTCGTCGCGCAGTTCACGCAGGACCTTGTGGACGGTGGTCTCGGCAGCGCCGACCAGGGTGGCCAACTCCGGCTGCGTCAGCCGGCAGCTGACGGCCACGCCGCCGGCCACCGGCGAGCCGTAGGAGGCGGCCAGTTCCACCAGCAGCCGGGCCAGACGTACTTTCGCCGGGTATCCGCGGAAGTCCAACCGCCGCCGGTTCGCCCAGCGCAGCCGTTCGGCGACGACGGCGGTCAGGGTCATGGAGACCTCCGGGCGGCGCTGAAGCAGTTCCCGCAATACGCCGCTGGGCAGTACTCGAGCGGTCAGCGGACCGCAGGCGGTGACCGTTGCGGAGCGCGGAGCGCCGGTCATCGAAGCCATCTCGCCCACGGTGTCCCCGGCCGCCCTGACGGCGAGCAGTGAACTCTCACCGTTCTCCACGGTCGCGGTGACCTTGGCGAAACCGGACAGCAGCAGCAGTACGTGCTGCTCGTTCATTCCCTCGCTGAGGAGCACGGCTCCCGCCTCGAACCGTACCCGGGTGCCCAGTCCGAGAAGCTCCCGCCGGGCCGGGAGCGGCAGCAGCCCGAGCAGGCTGCGCGCGGGCCATTCTTCGGATCCGGTCGGCGCGTCCATGTGTGCTTCCCCGTTTCTGTCCGCGTTGGGCGTGCCGGTCATCATCGTGACCGTGCGCACAAAGTCCAACTCGCCGTTCTCTACCCGTTCGGGTGCTCGGCCGGTTCGAACCGGGCCTGACCACCGGACCGGTCGGTGGCGCCGCCGGCCCTCTCGTTCACCCCTGCGGTGATCACGACGACTGCGGCACCGTCGAGGGTGCACAGCCGGTCATGCGGACGGTGGCGTCGGGTACGGGGCCGGGCCGAGCCATGCGAGGGCCGCGGCGGTCAGCGCCGTGACACCGATGACGAGTGTGGGCTGCATGACGGGTGCGAAGAACGGTGAGTGGTTCTGCGGGATGTCGCGGTTTCTGATGCCTGCGGCGTCGGCCTTCGCGTACAGGTCCGGATCGATCCCGCCGAGCAGCCAGTAGCACACCGGGACGTCCGCGCTGGTGCCGAAGATGCCGACGTCCTCGCTGCCGGAGGAGGCGCCGGGGTCGGTCAGCCGGTCGCGGCCGATCACGTCACCGATGGCGGACATGGTGCGGGTGCAGGCGTCCTCGTCGTTGACCATGAGCGGGAAGGTGTGCATGGTGCCGATCTCGGGATCCTGCGGCGCTCCGGCGGCCGCCGCCTCACCGCGCACGATCCGCTCCACCGCGTCCAGCACGGTCGCCCGCACCTGAGGGGTGTGGGTGCGGATGTTCAACTGCAGTTCCGCCTCGTCCGGAATGATGTTGTCCTTGGTGCCGGCCTGAAGGGCGCCGACGGTGACCACGGCGCGGTCCTTGGACGCGATCTCCCGGGACACCACGGTCTGCAGCCGCATCACGGTCGAGGCCGCCATCACCACCGGGTCGATCGCCGCCTCCGGCATCGAGGCGTGGGCCCCGCGCCCG
The DNA here is from genome assembly GCF_035656535.1 of Streptomyces sp. H51. Lineage (NCBI taxonomy): Bacteria > Bacillati > Actinomycetota > Actinomycetes > Kitasatosporales > Streptomycetaceae > Streptomyces > Streptomyces sp. H51. Next base: position 110,562 of record NZ_JAYMHD010000079.1, on the reverse strand, counting down.
AACATGCGCACTCTGAGGGCGTCGGTGGCGGCGAAGGCGAGACCGGGATGGCAGGCGACGGTGCCGGTCGGGATCGACATCACATGCTGGCCGAGGACGATGTCCGGTGTGCCGAAGCGCGCGTACAGGTTGTCGTCGACCATGGCCCGGGCCCCTTGACCCAGTTCCTCGGCCGGCTGGAACACGGCCAGGACCGTACCCGACCACTCGTCGCGTGCCGCGGCGAGCAGTGCCATGGCGCCCAGCAGACATGTGGCGTGCACGTCATGCCCGCAGGCATGCATGACGCCTCGGTTCGTCGAGGCGTAGGGCAGCCCGGTCCGCTCGGTCACGGGCAGTGCGTCGAAGTCGGCGCGCAGCAGCACGGCGGGGCCCCGACCGTTCACCAGCCTGGCCACCACACCGGTCCGCCCCACCCCCTCAGTGACCTCGTAACCCAACTCCCGGGCACGGCGCGCGACCGTCGTGCTCGTGCGGTGCTCCTCGAAGGACAGCTCGGGGTGAGCGTGCAGATCCCGGTACAGCGCTTCCAGCCTCTGCACCAGGGCGGCGTCCAGCCCTGCCAGGACCCGCTGAGCTGTATCGGGTGATGTCGTCACGGGATACCGTCCCATTCCTGCCGCGCCGAGCGGGCGCCGCGACGGGCGAGTACCCAGCTCGGGCCTCTCTATCGGATCTTGGCAGGGTCGCGGGCGAATCAGTGACTCCGGGCCCCGGGAGCAAGGAGGCGGGCATGGAGCAGCGTGTGGCCGCGGATCTCGGCGCCCTTCGGTGTTCTTGGCCCTCCTCCCCCGGGCAGAGCGGTAGGGCCGCTTCTGCCGGACGGGCCTGGCCTGCGGCGTCAGCCGGCAGAGGGCGGCCCGGTGGCAGCGTCCGTCGGGGGATGTGAGGGTGGACGGCATATGACGTCCACCGAGGAGCCACGCATGATCGTCACCATCGTCGGTGCCGGCAACATGGCCCGCGGTATCGGTACTCGGACCTTGACGGGCGGGCACTCCGTCCGTCTGCACGATCGCACACCGGCCAAGGCCCAGGACCTGGCCACCGCGTTGCGCCAGGCGGTCCCCGGAGCGGATGTCGCGGCGGTGGACGCCGATGCCGCGACTGATTCCGACATCCTGGTGCTCGCCGTGCCTCATCCGGCCGGACGCGACATTGCCGAAGCGTGGCACGGCGCCCTGGCGGGGAGGATCGTCGTCGACATCTCGAACCCGGTGGATTTCACCACGTTCGACTCACTCGTCGTACCTCCCGGCACCTCGGCTGCCGAACAGATCGCCACCGCCGCGCCGGAAAGCCGGGTGGTCAAAGCCTTCAACACCACCTTCGCCGGGCCACTCACCACAGGACAGGTGGCCGGACGGCCACTGGACGTCTTCATCGCCGGAGACGACGACACAGCGAAACAGGCCGTGACGGACCTGGTCTCCTCCGCAGGGCTGCGCCCCCTGGACGTAGGACCGCTGCGCCGGGCACGCGAGCTGGAGGCCTTCCAGTTCCTGCACATGGCGTCACAGGAACGGCTTGGCCTGAACTGGTCGAGCGCCATTGCGATCCTGCCGTGACAGCCGGCCGGTCCCCGCGACGAGAGGTCTGCCGAGACCCCGAGGACTGCCGAGACCCCGAGGACTGCCGAGACCCCGAGGACTGCCGAGACCCCGAGGACTGCCGATGTCCCGAGCCCGACGAGCCGGTGGCGGAGGGGCGGCGCAGGCTCAGGCCGGTCGCGGGCCAGGTGCTCCCGGTGCTGGGGGATCGAGCCGGGTGACGAGCGTACGGCCGACCCGTTGGAGTGCCTCGTCGTGCTCGATGCTCTGGAACCTGCCGCCGCGCCGGGGCTGGGCCAGTTGCTCGCGGAGCAGCGGCAGGGCCGGGGCCGCGAGGGATCCCATGCGGTCGAGGCAGGCAACGGCGTGATTGGCCGTCGCGGCGTTCTGGGACATGGCCTGTAGCAAGGCGTCCAGGACGGCTGGTGCCTCGGCCCGGCCGCCGATCTCCCAGAGCGCGGCCGCGCTGTGCACCCGGACCCATTCGTAGTCGTGTGTCAGGAGGTTTCGCAGGCGCGGCAGTGCGGCGGCGGCGGGCGGGCCGATCTCGCCGAGCAGATCCGCCGCGTCGTTGATCCGGAAGGTGATCGGGTCGTCGAGGAGCACGAGCAGGAGCGGCATGACCTCGGCCAGGTCGCCGCCGACGGCCCACAGCGCGGCGACGGCGGCAGGCCGTACGTGCGCGTCGGTGGCGGTGGTCAGCGACCGGATCGTCTCCTGTGCGCCGGCCGCGGCCGGGCCGAACACCCCCAGCGCCTTCAGGGCTGATCGCGTGACGCCGTGCTGCTCATGACGCACCGCGGCGCCGAGCGTGTCCGCGACCACCGGTACCGCGGCCGGGTCGCCCAGCGCCGCCAGCGCGGTCAGGATCGCGTTGGCGCTCATCTCGTTCCACTGCTGGGAGAAGTCGATCCGGCGCAGGTGGTCGCCGAGCCGGGGCACCAACTCCGCCGACCGCGGCAGATGCCCTGCGACCTGGACGGCGCGCCAGGCGTCGACATCGCTGTCCAGCGCGGCCAGCAGACTCGGCAGCGCACGCCTGTCGCCGAGACGCGCCAGGGCCCGGACGGCCTCCTGGTGGCTTCTGCGCAGCCGCGCCTCCGCTGCGGCCCATACCTGGGGGCCGTGCGCCGCGCGTTGGGCGTCGACGTGCGCGGCGAGTGCCTCCCGGGCCGGGGCGGCGATCGGGTGGCAGAACTCCAGGACGGCAGCCGCCTCGGCGGCGACCTCCTCGTCGGCTGTGGCGAGCTGGTCGGCGACCAGCATCAGCAGCCGGGTGTGATCGCCGCGCCAGGTGCGCATCAGCTCCCCGCACATGCGCACCGCGTCCAGGCGCGAGCCGGGGTCGGGGCTGCTCAGCTGCTCGGCCAGCACCGTGGTGCGCTCGGGCACCCGGGCCCCAAGGGCTTCGTGGAAGGTACGCAGCAGGGCCGTGGTCGGTGCGTACACGCGCGTGTGCCGGTCGAGATCCTCGAAGGCGGCGGCTATCTGGGGCGCAACGCCGTCCGCGGGTGGCCCCGGGCGGCTCGGGGCCGGTGCGACGGGCCGCACCGGCAGGGCGCCGGCGGTCTCGCGCAGCAGGCCGACGGCGGCCGGGACCATGTCCTCGCCGATCTCGTCCGGGGCGCAGCGTGCCCGCTGGACCAGGGCCGCGAGCCGGGTCGCCGAGCCCTGGGCCGGGTCGGCGGCGAGCCCGGCGAGCCAGTCCCTCACCTGGCGGGAGGCCGCCGGCAGACGCAGTGCCAGAGCGGCCGCCGCATCCAGGATCCGCAGCCGCGCCGCGATGCCTTCCTCGGCGGCCAGCCGCTCGCGCAGCAGGGCGACAGCCCGGTCGGTGTCGTCGAGGAAGAGCCCGAGCCCGGGAATCGCCGCCAGACGCACCTCCGGGTCGGGGTCGCGGGCGAGTCCCGCGAACTCGGCACCCCGTTCACGCAGGAAGGCGACGGCCTGGGCGCAGCCCATCGGGGGGCAGTACTCGATCTCGCTGCCGTCGTCCTCGAAGCCCTGGTCGAGGGACTCCCGGCCGATACTGACCATCAGCGCCACGACGACGGCCCGGTCGGGCGTGGCACCGTCGGCGGCCAGCTCGAACAGAAAGGGCAGACTGGCTGCCGTGGACGGGTACACACTGCCCTGGTGATGGACCGCGCCGTAGAAGCGGTCGAGGGCGTTGCGGCGCTTCCCGGCGTCCGGGGAGCGCAGCGCCGTCAGCAGCGCCGGTACCTCCTCGGCCGAGCCGTACGCGTGCTCCATCGAAGCCCAGTCGATGTCATGAAGTCCGTCGAACATGATCCACACCATGCCAGGCAGCACTGACAACAGGAGCGTTCCCGGGCCGGGGCCGTACGGCCCCGGCCCGGGGCGGGGCGATCGGGCGTCTACGGTGCCTCACCGCCCGGACGCGGCCGGAACCGAGGTGCTGTCGGCGGACTGCCCGGCGTTGACGGCCGCTGCCGTGGAGGCGGGAGCCGATGGGAGCCGATGGGCCGGGTTTCCGGCGGGCGGCGGTGGGGCCACCGGCCCACCCGGCGTCGGCGGCCGGCCACCAGCCGGCCGCGTCACCGACCTGTCCGGACAACGCACCTGCTAGCGCGGGGGCCCGTCCTTCAGCTTCCTCTCCCAGAACACCTCGTCGCGCCACGCGCCGTCGGCGTAGAAGTGCTCGTGGGCGACGCCCCAGGAACGGAATCCGTGCTTGCGCAGGACCGCCTGGGAGGCGAGGTTCTCCAGTTGGGTGTGCGCCTCCAGGCGGTGCAGGCCCAGTTCCTCCTCGGCGATCCGCAGTGCCAGCCCGACGGCGCGGCTCGTGTGCCCGAGTCCTTGGTGGCGGGAGGAGATCCAGTAGCCCAGGAACCCCTTCTGGAACGGGCCGCGCAGGATGGAGCCGATGGTGACCTGCCCGATGACGGCCCCGTCGAAGACCACGGCGCCGGGCCAGGTGATCCCTTTGCCATGGGACTCCAGCAGGGACTCGATGACCGCGGTCTGCCCTTCGGGCGTGTAGAACTCCTCGGGCCTCGCGGGCATCCAGCGCTTGTACGCCTGCCTGTCCCGGGCGAGCGACTCGGCCAGCGCGGGGCCGTCGGAGGGATCGATCAAGCGGATGGACGTGGACGTCACGGGTGCTCTGCCGCCTTGTCAGTTGCCGTAGTCGGTGGGTTGCGAGGGAGTCTTGCGCGGGTCGCGCTCGATGATCGGGTCGAGGATGCGGTCGATGCGCTCGACGGTCTCGTCGTCCAGTTCGATCCCGGAGGCCGTGGCGCTCTGGGCGATCTGTTCGGGCTTGGTCGCGCCGACGATCGCGGACGCGACGTTCGGGTTGCGCAGCACCCAGGCGATGGCCATCTGGGGCAGGGTCAGGCCGAGGTCGGAGGCGACCTCGCCGAGTTCGGCGACGCGTTTCAGCACGGTGTCGGTCAGCGCCCCCGAGGCGAACTGGGAGGCGGCCACGCCTGCGGCACGTGATCCGGCGGGAGGCGGCGTACCCGGCAGGTACTTACCGGTCAGCAGCCCCTGGGCCAACGGTGACCATGCGAGCTGGCCGATTCCCTCGCGTTCGCACAGCGGGACGACCTCCTCCTCGATGACCCGCCACAGCAGGTTGTACTGCGGCTGGTTGGAGACGATCCGGTCGAGTCCCATCCGGTCGGCCAGCCGGAGGGCCTCGGAAATCTGTGCCGCCGTCCATTCCGACACCCCGACGTAGAGAACCTTTCCCTGCCGGATCAGGTCGTCGAAGGCGCGCAGGGTCTCGGTGAGCGGGGTCCGCTCGTCGAAGCGGTGCGCCTGATAAAGATCGATGTAATCGGTTCCCAGGCGTCGGAGCGAGCCGTGCGCCGCCTCCATGATGTGTTTACGGGACAGACCCCGGTCGTTCGGTCCCGGACCGATCGGCGAGAAGACCTTGGTCGATATTTCGACGGACTCCCGGCGCACGTTCCCCAGAGCGCGACCGAGCACGACTTCCGCTCGGGTTCCGCCATAGACGTCGGCGGTGTCGAAGGTGGTGATTCCCTGTTCGAGCGCCTCCCGGGCGATTCGTTCGGCGGAGCCCTCTGTATAGCTGATCCAGCTTCCATAGGCGATTTCGCTGACTTTCAGCCCGCTGCGCCCCAGTGATCGATGCTTCATGGCTCGGCAGTGTACGCCCGGCTCGAATCAGCCAACGGCGTGATCCGATCGCCCTGATTCAGCCAACCTGGAAATACCCGTTCGAAACCGATCAGGACCGGGGTACGTTCTCGCTTGGCCTTCGAGAGGATGCTGATGCGGGATGAGCTGACCCGGTTACGGGACGTCAGGCCGGGCACGTCCGGGTTCCGGGACCTCGCGGCACTCATGTCGAGGATGACCGGGGACGAGAAGCACTCCGAGGCCGCCACCTCGACGGTGGACGCGCTGTGGGTGCTCTACGACCGGGTCCTGCGGGTCGACCCGGACATGAGCGAGGACCGCGACCGGTTCTACATGTCGAAGGGCCACGGCCCGCAGGCCTACTACGCGGTGCTGTGCGCCAAGGGCTTCTTCGAACCCGAGTTGTTCGACATGTTCGGCGCGTTCCGGTCCCCCCTCGGCTACCACCCCGACCGGGCACTGGTGCCCGGCGTCGAGATCTCCAGCGGATCCCTCGGACACGGCCTGCCCCTCGCGGTGGGGACGGCACTGGGTCTGCGGGCCCGCGGACTGACCGACTCCCGCGTCTGGGTCCTGCTCGGCGACGGCGAGTTCGACGAGGGGTCCAATCAGGAAGCGGTCGCCTACGCCGGACGCGCCGGTCTGGACCGGCTGAACGCCGTGGTCATCGACAACCACTCGGCGACACAAGGCTGGCCCGGCGGTCTGGAGACGCGGTTCGCGGTCGAGGGCTGGTGGACCGAGCGGGTCGACGGCCGCGACCACGACGCACTGGAGAAGGCCTTCACCACCCCGCACCCCGGCCGTCCCGGCCTGGTCGTCGCCGACGTCGGCGCCGCGGCCGACCGCTGACTCCCCGATCCCCCAGCCCGATCCCCCAGCCATCCAGAGGAGTGCCCTTGGCCGGCGTCATGCGCCAGCGCTTCGTCGACGTCACGACGGAACTGCTGGATCTCCACCAGAACCTCGCCCTGGTGACCGCCGACCTCACCGCAGGTCTGTTCGGCACCGCCAAGAGGAACCATCCCGACCGGGTGCTCAACCTGGGGATCAGGGAACAACTGCTGGTGAGCGTGGCGGGCGGCCTCTCGCTGGCGGGAATGCGGCCGTTCGCCCACAGCTTCGCCCCCTTCCTCGTCGAGCGGCCCTTCGAGCAGATCAAACTCGACCTCAACCACCAGGACGTGGGCGCGGTCCTGGTCAGCGCCGGCGCCTCCTACGACATGGCGAGCAGCGGCCGCTCCCATCAGTCGCCCGGCGACGTCGCGTTGCTGTCGACGCTGCCGCACTGGACCATTCACGTGCCGGGCCACCCGGACGAGGCCGAGGCCCAACTGCGCGAGGCCGCGACGGGCGACGGACGCGTCTACGTCCGCCTGTCGAACCAGTCGAACGCCGAGCCGTACGGTCTGCGTTCGGGGCCGGGATTCCGGGTCCTGCGCCGGGGAGAACAGGCCACCGTCGTCGTGGTGGGACCCTTGGCCGACTCCGTGCTCCAGGCGACCGCGCACCTGGACGTCACCGTCCTGTACGCAGCCACGATCCGCCCCTTCGACGCCGAGGGATTACGCGCCGCGGTAGGCGAAAAAGCGGTGGCATCCGTCGTGCTGGTCGAGCCCTATCTCGCGGGTACGTCGACGGCCGAAATATCCGACGCCCTGACCGAAAAACCGCACCGAATCCTCGCGCTCGGGGTCGCCAAGGACGAATTGAGGAACTACGGATCACCGCGCCAGCACGCCATCGCGTACGGTTTGGGCCCGGCGGGGATGCGTCAGCGAATCACGTCATTCCTGTCCCCTTGACGCGCCATGCGCCCTCTTATCTAATACTCGACGGCCCGTCATCCGACGGGAAACAGGCACCGACGGAAAAGGGGATCCGATGTCCATCAACGACAAGCTCGCCGCCACCGACGAAGAGGTCATCATGAACGAGGCCGAGGCCGAGATCGCGGAGCTTTCCGATCACGAGCGCCCGATGGTCGTCGGCGTCATCAACGAGGCCTGACAGCGTACCGTTCGGAGACGGCCTCGTGCAGGCCGCCTCCGAACGGTTCCATTTGACCGACAAGGATTCTCGTGGGAAACGTGCATCCGCTTACCCGCCTCATTGAAGAAGTCGATCTCATGGGGGCCTTCTGGAACAAGAAACACGGCTTGTTCAAAAACGCCTCGCCCGTCGCGGGAATGCTGGATGAGACAGCCATTCAGGAAATATTGGACGTGGGCCTGCTCCGCTGGCCGTACTTCATGCTCCTGAAGGAGGGGATCCAGCCCGCCATCTCGGACTTCACCCGGACCAGGAACGTCCGCGGCCAGGGCGTGAGCGGCTTCGCCGACGCACGGAAGATCCGCAGGCTCCTCGACGGCGGCGCCACGATGAAACTGAGCCAGCTCGAGGACTGGCACCTGCCGACGCGACAGCTCATGGACGAGATCGAGAGCCGGCTCCCCGCCGAGCTCAAGGCCTACGTCTTCTACACCCCGTGCGACAACACCGGCATGCTTCCGCACCGGGACCCCTCCCACGTGCTCGCGCTGCAGATCGCGGGCGCCAAGGAGTGGCGCATCTACGACACCCCGGACAAAGTCGACTCCCGTGGCGGGCTCCTGCCCGACCTGGACGCCGACAGCCACTCCCACTCCTTCGTCATGGAGCCCGGGGACGTGCTGTACCTGCCCCATGGCATCCCCCACGTCGCGACGGCCCGCACCGGCACCTCGCTCCACCTGACCCTCACCCTCACGGAACCGTCTCCGCTGGAGCTCGTCGAGTCCCTGATGGAGAGCTTCGGCGACGAGGCGGACCGGCTGGAGACCGCCACCTCCGGCCTCCGCACGGAGGACAAGGCCGAGGCGGTGACGAGCGCGTTGCTGGACCACCTGGACCGGACGGATCCGGACACGCTCGTGGACTCGGCCGTGGCACGCATGCGGAACCGGAGGGCCTGAACCGATGACGACCGACACTCCCCCACGCACGGACGGCACCACGCGAGCGGAGGGAACCCGGCGGAGCGAGGGGACCACTCGGGCGCCCGCGAACCTCGCCGACCTCGTCGGTGACGCCGACGCGTTCCTCGCCGAGGTGTGGGGCAACCGTACGGCCACGTTCACCTGCGAGCCGGCCAAGGCGCTGCTCTCCACGGCGGACGTCTGGCGCGAGTTGGACTGCGGCGCGCTGATCGTCCCCTACTTCGGTGTCCTGCGGGAGGACGCCACTCCCACGGCCGCGGGCGTCTCGGAGACCCGGATCGTCCAGACCAAACCCCGCCCGGGATACGCCAAGCCGGCCGCGGTACGGCAGTCGGTCGCCTCCGGCCACGTGTTCGTGCTGCGCCAGTTGGAGGACTGGAACGCCGGGATCGGCGCCCTGGTCGACGCGCTCCGCGGCGAATGCCGTGCCCAGGCCGGCGCCGACGCCTACCTCTGCGCCGCCGGATCCGACGGGGTGCCCGCCCGGGTCGACGGCGCCCACAGCCTCGTCGTGCAACTGGACGGACGGACCCGCTGGGTCGTGGGTGAGGGCGAGCACGCTTCGAAGACCGTTCTGCGGGCCGGTGAGGTCCTCTACGTCCCGGCGGGACGGGCCCGGAGCGCAGCCCCGGACGACGCCGACTCCCTCCACCTGGTGATCTCCCTCCAGCAGCCCACGGCCCGTGATCTCGCCGAACTGGCCCTGGCGCAGTTCCTCAAGGGCTCCGCCGCGGCGGAGATCGCGGGCTCGCACCACTTCCGGTCCCCGGCGCAGAAGGCCGCCTGGCTGCGCACCGAACTGCGCGCCCATCTGGCCGGCCACGATCCCGCGGCGCTGGCGCAGCAGGCGGTGCGACTGCGGCAACGCGAAGGCAGGGCGTAGGACCGTGAGCGAGCCCACCACCGAGGGCACCGCCGGGAGCGCCCTGTTCGACCTCATCAGGGCGCAGCAACGGATCAAGTCGGCCCACCGGCTCGGCAGCCGTCTTCTGGTCGAATCCGACATGGAGCGGGAGAACCGTCCCGACCTCGTTCCCTTCGTGCTGGGCTACTCCCTCGACGACGACGGGCCGACCCTGCGGCACGCCCACGCGGGCGCCTCGGCGGTGACCGTCCTCGGCGACGACGACTACCTGTTCCTCTCCGACCGGCGCCCGCGAGCCGACCATCCCGTCGGCGGCCGGTCGCTCTGGCGGCATCGCGAGGGACGGGAGCCGGAGGCGCTGCTCGGCACCGCCCGCGACGTGGTCTGCTATGCCGCCGCCGGTCGCACGGCCGTGGCGGCCGTCTGGGTCCACGCCGAGGCGGACTCCTTCCCCGCGGACCGCGCCCTGCGCGCGGAGTCGGCCCGGAAGGGCCTGACCGCGGTGACCCTCGGCGGCGACCTCTGGCCCCGCTCCGGCCACCGGTTCGGCACCGAGGTGCTCAAGCTGGTCACCGTGTCCCTGGACGAGGACGCGCCCGGCCCTGAACTGCTGAGCACGCCCCTCGACCGGAACACCCTGCTGTCCGGCCAGCTCGCCCTGACTCCCGACGGCCGCCGCTGCGCCGCCGGACTGGTCCGCTTCCTTCCCGGCGGACACCGTCGCCATGGACTGCTCCTCCTCTCCCCCGGCGCGCCGGGGGACGCCCGACAGGTGTGGGCCGACGACGACTTGAGCGACACGATCGCCTCCCCGGACGGCGCCTGGTTCGCCTGCACCGCGGAGCGGATCGCGGTGCCCGGGACGGCACCGCGCCAGGAAGCGGCCCTGGTGTCGAGCGACGGCCTCGTCGTGCGCAAGGTCGGCCGGGAGCACCGCGACTGGCTCCGGCCCCGCGCCTGGCAGGACCCGAAAACCCTGCTGTGCAGCGGCGAGGAGGACGGGCGGCGCCACCTGTGGCGGGTCCGCGTCGACGAGGACGCCGTCACGCGGATCGACGTCGGCGGCTCGGTCCTGTCCGTGACGGCCCGCGCGGGCGAGGCGCTGGTCGTTCGCTCCTCCATCGACTCGCCCCCCTCGGTCGTCTCCCTCCCGCTCGCCACGCCGGACCCGCCCCGGACGGAGATCTTCGCCCCGGCGGCCGCGGCCGCCCCCCGGGGCCGGATGGAGCGCCTGACCCACAAGGCGTCCGACGGGGCCGAGTGGAGCAGTTGGCTCTGCCTGCCCGAGGAAGTCGACCGGGAACTGCCCGTGCTGGTCTGGTGCCACGGCGGACCGATGCTCAGTTGGACCGACTGGTCCTGGCGGTGGAACCCGTGGCCGTTCGTGGCCGACGGATACGCGGTGCTGATGCCCGACCCGCCCCTCTCCGTCGGGTACGGCCAGGACGCCGTCGACCGGGGATGGGGCAAGTGGACCTCCGAGGTGGCCGCCGTGGCCGCCGAGCAGGTCGCGGACGCACTGCTCGATCCGCGTCTCGACGCCGGCCGGGTGGCGGTGATGGGGGCGAGCTTCGGGGGTTTCCTGGCGCTGGCCCTGGGCACGCTCCTGAGCGAGCCGCGCCTGATCGTCAGCCATTGCGGCTGGGCCGATTTCCCCGCGGTGGCACGCGCGTGCGATCTGCACTGGCACTGGCTGCGCGAGTACGGTCCGCCGGAGTCGTCGCCCGCCTACCGCTCGGAAAGCCTGTCGCTGGAGGCGATCCCGCTGCGGACGAAGGTGCTGTTGTCCCACGGGTGCGAGGACACCCACGTACCGGTCGGCGAATCCCGCGCCATGTACCGGACGTTGGACGCCCGGGGCGTGGACGTCGAACTCATGCTCGTCCCGGACGAGAGGCACAGCATCCTCAGGCCCGCGAACGCCGCCGCCTGGCACCGATGGGTGGCCCGGACATGTCGCGAGACGCTCGGCGGCCGATCAGCCGGAAAGGAACTCAGCGTCAGATGACGATCGTTCACACGGACGTCCCCCCGGGTGCCCGGACCGGCACCCCGACGGGTGGTGCTCCCGCGGGCTTCACCGCGGGCCTGCCGGCGAGTCCGGACCGCACCCATTGGTTCCCGCCCGTCGGCGACGCACCGGTCACCGCCTGCGGCACCTCGCTGCGCACGCGCACGCTGGAGGACACGGAGGCACTGGCCCGGGCCTCCTTCACCCGGTGCGGCATCACCCGGATCGCGGACGTCACCGAGCTCGACGACCTCGGCATCCCGGTCTTCAACAGCTTCCGTCCCACCGCGGCACCCGGGCTCAACACGGTGACCAGCGGCAAGGGCATGACCCCGGCCGCGGCCCGGGTGTCGGCCATGATGGAGGCGATCGAGCGGACCTGGTGCGAGCAGCGGGCGGGCGAGCCCGCGCTCCGGGCCTCGTACGCCGAGCTGCGCGGGTCGGGTGTCCCGGTACTGGACCCGCGGCGGCTGATCCTCAAGCGGGGCCACACCTGGACCGAGGACGCGTCCATCGGCTGGTGGCCGGTGCGGGAACTGGAATCGGACGTCGAGGTCCTCGTGCCCGCCCTCGCGGTCTTCGTCCCGTTCCCCAACGAGTGCGGGATGTTCCGTTCCAACACCATCGGTCTCGCCGTGGGCAACAGCCCGCAGGAAGCCCTGCTGCACGGGCTGCTCGAGGCCGTCGAGCACGACTGCACGGCGTTCGGCGAGACCCTCAAGAGCGGCTGGAACATCCGGCTGTCCTCGCTGCCGGACGCCGCCCGGGAACTGCTCGGGCGATTCCACCGGATCGGGATCGAGGTCCAGGTCTTCGCCTACGTCAACGACATCGGGGTGCCGACCTTCTTCGCGACCACCGACGACACCCAGGCCGGGGACGGAATGCTCTTCAACGGCGGCGCGGGCTGCCACCTCGACCCGGTCGTCGCGGTGACCCGCGCGCTGACGGAGGCTGCGCAGTCGAGACTCGCGGTGATCGCGGGCGCACGGGAGGACTTCACGGGCCAGGCCTACCGCCGGCACTCGTCCTACGAGGCGCTCCAGGAGATGTACCGGTCGTGGAGCGGCGGACGGCCCACGGCGGACTTCGACGTGATCGAGAGCGCGAGCACCGGTACGACGGACGGCGACCTCGAAAGGGTCCTGGCCGGACTTCGACGGGCCGGGCTGCCGCTGGTGTTCGCGACGGAGCTGGCCCCCGACGGCCTTCCCTTCTCCGTCACCAAGGCGATCGTTCCCGGACTCGAGGTCCACCACAACGACCCCGCCCGGCTGGGTACCCGCCTGCACCGCGAGATGGTGCGGGCCGGACTCGCGAAGCCCCTGTCATGAAAGCCGCCACCGTCACGGTGTTCGCGGGCCCTTCGCTGCGCCCGGCGGACCTCGCGGAACTGCGCCGGCTCGCCGGGGAGCGCGACCGGACGCTCGACCTGCGCCCGCCCGTCCGCCGGCACGACCTCGCGGCCCTCATCGGCGCCGAACCCCGCAGGATCGTCATGCTGGACGGTGAGTTCGGCCAGAGCCTCGCGGTCAGCGTGACCGAGGTGCGGGCCCTCCTGTTCGCGGGGCAGCCCCTCACCGGCGCCTCCTCGATGGGGGCCCTGCGGGCCGTGGAGTGCCGGACGATCGGGATGACCGGCAGCGGCTGGGTCTACGAGCGGTACCTGAACGGCTCGATCGAGTCCGACGGCGAGGTTGCTCTCCTCTACGACCCCGAGGACTACACCCCCATCACCGTTCCCCTGGTGAACGTCCGCTGGCTGCTGGCGCGGCGCGTCGGGGACGGGCGTCTCTCCCCCGCACAGGCTCACACCGCGCTGGAGATCGCGCGGTCCCTGAATTTCCGGGCCAGACGGCACTCCGTCCTGCTGAAGCGGTGGAAGCTCGGGCTTCCCGCGGACGCCGTGGCGGATCTGGAGGAGCACTTCGCCGCCGACCACCTCGACCGCTGGGACCGCAAGCGCCTCGACGCCCTCGAAGCCGTCCGCGCGGCGCTGTCGTCCTGAGGCACGGACCGTGCCCTCCGCACGCCGTCGGCAGCGGACCGGCGTCCACGCCGCGGACGGCCGCGACCAATCCGACCACGCAGGAGCACGCATGCCCCACTCCGTGACCGAAGAACAGGTAGTCGCCTACCGACGCGACGGGTTCGTCCGCATCCCCGGCATCATCGGCGCGGACGACGCCGCCCGCTACGCCAAGGCCGCGCTGGCGGCCGGGGAACGGCAGAAGGACGTTCCCCCCGATCCCGCATTCACCCATGTGATGCAGTTGTGGAAGCAGGACGAGACCCTGCGCGAGCTCACCCTCAGCCCCGTCCTGGCGGCCGCGGCCACCGCCCTGGCCGGGATACCGCTGCGGCTGTACCACGACCACCTGATGATCAAAGAGCCGCACAACGGCGCCGCCACCGAGTTCCACCAGGACCAGCCCTACTGGCCGCACCTCGGTTCCCGGCACTCCCTGTCCGCCTGGGTCGCCCTCGTCGACGTACCCGCGACGCGCGGCTGCATGACCTTCATCCCCGGCTCGCACCTCCTCGACGGCCGGCACCGCCAGGACCTGCGGGACGCCGACAACCTGATGCGGGCCGCTCCGGAGCTGGTCTGGAAGCCCCGCGTCACCGTCCCCCTCCGAGCGGGCGACTGCACCTTCCACCACTCGCTCACCGCCCACAGCGCCTCGCCGAACCTCACCGACGACCCGCGCATCGCCCACGTCGTCGTCTACATGGACGCCGACACGCTCTACGACCCGCGCAGACGCCCCGTCGGCGAACCCCTCGTCGAGCCGGCCGACCCCACCGCGGGAGTCCCCTTCCCGGACGACGAGTTCCCCCCGCTCCCGTGAGAACGGGTCGCCTGCGGACGGGTCACACGAGGAATGGCCCGCGCGGCCGCACACCGACCGACATGCCACGGAGTCCAACGTGATCGCTTCTTTCGTGCGCACCAACTACGCCTCGCTGAAGGGTCCGGCCAGGACCCTGGCCCTGCTGCACTTCCTCGACAGCGTGGGCGGCGGCGTCTTCACGTCCGGTTCGGCCGTCTATTTCATCGTGGTGGCCGGCCTGCCCGCCGCCCAGGTCGGCCTCGGCCTCTCCCTCGCGGGCCTGTCCGGGTTCGTCTCCAGTGTGCTCATGGGCATGGCCGCCGACCGGATCGGGGCCCGGCGTCTGCTGTTCCTCTCCCTCCTGGCCATCGGCGGGGTCTACTGCCTGTACCCGGCGGTCGGTTCGCTGCCCGCGTTCTGCGCGGTGGTGGGCGTGGTGGGGGCGCTCGAATGGGGCAGCGGTCCGCTGTTCCACACGCTGATCGCGGAGTTGGTCCCGGAGGGCGACCGGGTCAGCGCCCGCGCGGCCCTGCGCTCGGTGTTCAACATCGGCTTCTCGATCGGCGCCCTGACGGCCGCCGCGGTGATCGGCGTCGGAGGCTCCGCGATGCAGGCCCTGCCCCTGGGCAACGCCCTCTCCTTCCTGCTGGCGGCGGGAATCGTGCTCCGGCTGCCCGCCACATCGGCCTCGCCGGCCAGGACGGAACGCGTGTCCCGCTTCCGGGCGCTGAAGGACATGCCCTTCCTCGGCGTCATCGGCGCCTCCAGCCTGCTGGCCCTGCACAGCGCGGTCCTCATGGTCGGCATCCCGCTGTGGCTCGTGACCAGCGACGACATTCCCCGCAGCGTCATTCCGGTGGTCTTCGTGCTGAACACGATCCTGGTCGTGCTCTTCCAGGTGAAGTGCGCCAAGGGCTCCGAGACCCTGGACGGCTCCGTCGGCGCGGCGCGCAAGGCGGGTCTGATCAGTGTGGTCGCGTGTCTCGCCCTGGCCCTCGGCAACGCGACGACGGCATGGGTCGCGGGCCTGTCCGCCCTGACGGCAGTGCTCCTGGTCACGTTCGCCGAGCTGTGGCAGTCCGCCAGCGCGTTCGGCCTCGGCTTCGGGCTCGCCCCGGAGGCGGCGCGGGGAGAGTACCTGGGGGCGTTCCACCTCCACACGGTCGTCCAGGCGACCGTCGGACCCGCCGTGGTCTCCTTCCTCGTGATCCAGCACGGCTCGTACGGCTGGCTCGTCCTGTGCCTGATCTTCCTCACGGGTACGGCCGCGATCGCCCCCGCGGTGCGCCGGGCCCGCAGGGAAGACCTGGCTCCCGCATCCGCCCGGTAGCGCGATCACCGTCGGGCGGACACCGGTACGTACGCGTCCGGGCCCCGGGCGGCTCGGCCGGGTGGATCGGCCCGGGGAGGCGCCGGCGGCTGCCCGCTGCCGCGACACCACCGGTCCGCTCATGGCCGGAGCCGCACCGGCCGGGCCGGGGTCGAAATGCAGGAGCCATTCGGCCGTGGTCCGGGGCAGGATGCCTCCGTGAACCATGTTCTGTGCGGGCTTGCCGCCAACGTGAGCTTGCCGTCCGAACTGGTCGACCGGCTGATCGCGGTCGCCGACGCGGACATCGCCGCGGTCCTCGCCGATCGCGCGGACCTCAGCCATGCGCAGGCGCTCGCGCTGGCCTCGCGGGTCGCGGAAAGCGCCGTGCGGCTGGCGTACGCGGGGCGGCTGACCGCCGCCGACGTCGATCCCGTGGCACAGCCGGACGTCGCCCTCGTCCTGCTCGACGAGGGTGCCGGTTCTCCGCAGTGGGCGCGCCTCTTCGCGGCGGATCCGGTCGTGGGACGCAGGGAGAAGCTGGCCGCCTGCCCCGGTCTTCCGCGCGATGTGGTGGAGATGCTCGCCGCGGACTCGGACGTGCGGGTCGTGGCGGAGCTCGCGCTGTGGACGACGCCGGACGTGGCAGCCCGGCTCGCCGGGCATCCGCATGCCGAGGTCCGCCGCGGGGTGGCGGCCAACGAGGCGACGCCCCCGGCCGTGCTGGCCGCGCTGCTCACCGGGCAGGGGCTGCCTCCGGCGCAGCGGTGCCTGGTCTGCGACCGTGAAGTGACGCCGTTCGAACACGAGCCGCGGTGCCCGCGGGCAGACCGCGATCCGCTGCCGGGCGCCTGCTGCGACGGCTCCCACGAGTCCACCGTGCGCGAGACGCAGCGGACGGCGCTGGGGAACCCGGCCACACCCACCGAAGCCGTGGCCGGCTTCGCGGAGCACGCCTCGCCGCTGCTGCGCCGTGCGCTCGCCGCCCGCCCCGGTCTGCCGTCGCAGGTGTACGGGCGGCTCGCCGTGGATCCCCACCCCGCGGTCCGGGCCGACCTCGCCGAGAACCCATCGATCGACGACGCCCTGATCCACGCACTGGCCACCGATCCCGACGACGACGTGCGGCGCCGGCTCGCCCACAACCCGCACGTGCCGCTCGACGTGCTCACCCGCCTGACCGGCACCACCCGGATCGGTACCGCCCTCCCGGCCCGGATTGCCGCAGCCTCCCCCGACGAGGTCGAGGAACTCGCCCGGTCGCCGAACCCGGACGTGCGGATGCTCGTGGCCCGACGACGCGATCTGCCGCCCGTGACACGCGACGCGCTGGCCACCGATCCCGACGCGAAAGTGGTCGGGTCCATCGCGCCGCACCCGGGCCTCTCCGAAGCCCGACTGCGCGCCATGCTCGCCCGGTACGGAGTCCAGGTCGCTGCCAAGGTGGCGGCCAACCCGGACGCGCCCCCGGCACTGCTGGAGGACCTGGCCCGGCACGAACCACCGGTACAGAAAGCGTTCCGCGAGGTCGCCCGGCACCGCAATGCGACGGCCCTGGCACTGCTCACCTGTCTGACGGACGCACGGGCGAGGCCCATGGCCGCCGGCCATCCGGCTCTCCCCCAGCCGGTCATCGCCGAACTCCTCACCGACGCCGCCCCGCGGGTCGCGGAAGCGGCGGCCGCCAACCCGTCACTACCGCTCGCTGTCATGTCGGATCTGCTGGCCCGGCTGCGGCTGTGACTGCCCTGCCGCCCGCTCGACACCCGGCCCCGCCGCCGTCCAAGCACCGACTCGCCCACTGAAGCGCTCCGTCACAGGCGCGGACCGCGAGCCTCGGGGCAGGAAGTCGGATGACGTGTGGAAGTACTTCCGTCCCTACCAGGGAGGCGGTCGCTGAGTCACCGGCCCGCTCGCGCCCGGCGGCAGCAGGCGCTGAGCGAAACGGGCATGAACCTGCTCATCATGCGATCACACTTAGTCACTCACATCGGCGTCTTCCTGAAAGCAGGGGCTCGCCCGGGGCAGGTACAGCGAGGGAGACCAGCCGACCGCTGTCCTCCGAGGGCAGACCTCGAAGCGGCCGTCTGTCCCGCTCCCCTCCCCCGTTCTGTCTCCGAGGAGAACCCATGAGTCTGTCGTTTCGACGCCGCCTGCTCGCGTCAGCCGCAGCCGCGGCGGCGCTGGCGAGCCTGATGCTGCCGGCCACCACCGGTACCGCCCGGGCGGCCGCCGCGGCCGTGCCCGGCGGCCCGGTGGTGATCACCAGCGTGGCACACACCAACTACCTCATCCCGGACGACGCCAAGGGCAACGACGGCACTTACCTGCAGGTGTACTACAGGGCCGACCACCCCTACCCGCGGACCTTCCGGTTCACCCCGTTCAGCACCTCCCACGGGGAGACGGTGTACCGGTGGACGATCAGCACCACGGGCAACTGCGCAGAGATGCGCGGTGACGCCGGGACCTGGGTGTACCTGACCAAGTGCCAGTCCAGCAAGAAGGCCCAATGGTGGCGGCTGCGGCCCACCACCGACGGTGACGCATGGGCTCTGGTGCCCTACCTCGACGAAGACCTCGCCGTCACCGCCACCTACGGCGACGACAACGTCGCTCCGCTGCGCGAGCTGCCCGGCGGACACGCCACCAGCTCACAGCTGTGGTACCTCACCGCTCCCTGACCGCCACCGCCGGTGCCAGGGCCGGACGGCCTCTCCCGGCCCGGCCCTGGCACCGGCGCCCGCAGGCGGCCCTGGTCTGCGCGGACACCGGCACGCCGGCTTGCCCACGGCTCCGTGCCCGGGCCCGCCACCGCGTGCTGCCGCCGGGTGGAAGAGGTGGAGCACCCGGAGTGGCAGGGGTGGAGCACCCGGGCGGAAGTCCGGGGCAGAACGTCATCGGGCCGTGCCGAAGTCCTGCGTCCAGTAGTTGCCGGGCTGCGCCACCCCGACACCGATCTCCTTGAAGCCGCAGTCCAGGATGTTGCGCTTGTGGCCGGCGCTGGCCATCCAGCCCGCCATGACCTGCTCGGGCGTGGAGTACCCGTACGCGACGTTCTCGCCGTAGGTGCTCCAGAGGTAGCCCGCGCGCGTGATCCGCTGTCCCGGGTCGGACCCGTCGGAACCGGTGTGCGACATGGTGTTGTGGCTCGCCATGTCCGCGCTGTGGGCCCGGGCGGCCTGCGAAAGCTTCGCGTTCAGGGTGACCGGTGAGCAACCGACCTTGATGCGCTCGCTGTTGACCAGGGCGACCACGCGGGCGACCGCGGCGGACGCGGGGGTCTGCGTGGCGGGGGCCGTGGTCGCGGACGGCTTCGGTGCGGCGGTCGTCGTCGCGGAGGGCGCGGCGGTCGGCTTCGACGCGGCGGTGCTCCTCGCCGGGGCGGGTGGGGGCGTCTTCGGCACGGGCGCCTTGGGCTTCTCCGGGGCGGGCGCCGCGGTCCCGGCAGAGGTCGTCGGCGAAGCCGTCGTCGTGGGCTTCGCGGTCCGGACGTCCCGCTCCCGGTGTCCGCCCCAGGACGCCTTCCACCCGTCCGTCCAGGAACGGCTGGACGCGGCGGTGACGTCCTCGGTTCCTTCGTCGCCCATGCACGCCATGGCGGCCGACGGCACCGCCACCGCGCCCATCGCCAGGACGGCGACGGCTATGGGCCGGCGGCGGGACTTCCTGCGGTGCTTCCGGTGGTTCCTCATGCGGACCTCGTTCGGTCGACTCTCCTTGCGCCTCCGGCAGGCCTGGTTTCGCCCAGGCACTGCGTTTGACCTGCGGGGACGCCTTGCGGAGCCGTCATTGTTAAGAGCCGCGTGAGCACACGGCAACGAGGGCTTCCACGACCTCGCCTAGTAGCGGAGGGCGCTCTTGAATCCGGGCCGGGATTGTGCCGAGCCGCCGCACCGACCGCCGACGACGCCTCACACTCCGTCAGGAGGGCGGCGGGGACGGTCTGATCTGATCGAGGCCGGTGAGGCTGCCGGTGGCACCGGCCGAGGTGCCGCGTATGCCTGCTTCCGTGCACCAGATCCACCTATGTCGCCCACGCGCCATCTACTGTCGCGGCACGTTGGCAAGGAGCACGTGTGTGAGGGAAGTCACCGCCTTTCCCCGCAACCCTTCCGGGGTCCGGCGACGGTGACCGTGCGCAGGAGCGCGTCGAGGCCGTCGGCGCAGATGCGGCGGAAGAGAGCCAGGCATCCTCATCGCCGACGCCGGCCGACCGGGGTGAAGGCGCCGGGCCATTCGGGCCGGAACGCCTCCGGCTCGCCGGGCCGCCCCGCCCTCATGGGTATCGCCGGCTCCGTGCAGCGCCCCCCGTGGCGGTCCATCGCCACGAGGAAGCCGGCCGAGGCGACGGGCGCCTGCTTGCGCCGCTGGACGCCACCCACCCGGGCCGCGTAGTCATGGACGTGTGACGCAGTCGGGTGTCATGATCACACTGTTGTCGGGCGTGGGTCCGGTACGCAGGGGAGAAACCGTGAAGCTGTACCTCGCCGTGCCTCTTGTCCTGTTCGCGCTGCTCATCGCAGCCTCCGGCGTCGCGGCGGTCACCAGCGGCTGGGTGCTTCCCATGAACCGGCGCCATGTTCGCGCTCCGCGGATCTACGGCTGGGGTCAGCTCACGGTGGCGTTCGCGCTGTGCTGGCAGATGGTCTTCGGGCTGATGATCAGCGATTCCGGCGCTCGTACGTCGGGAACGCTGATCGGCGCCGCGATTCTCCTTGCCGGTCTCATACTCATGATGGCGGGTCAGCTCACCGGTGGTAACCGGAAGGGCGGCGGCAGCTCGGCCCAGTGAGTCACCGTGTGTCACCGACCAGGCATCCGGCAGGACGGCCCAGCGCTTGCGCAGGTTGCCTGAGCCGGGACGAACACGGCCCTCCCGGCTGCCTGCCCGCCCTCTCGGACCACCGCAGATCATCGACCAGCACCGCGACCTCGTTTCGCAGCGACATGAGCGCCCGCCCCTCCGGCGCTGCGGTGGGACGGGCGCTTGTGTCGGGGCTCAGTCCTGAAGCTTGATGCCCTCGGGTGACGTCAGGCCCTTGTCGGGGTGGGCCCGGAATGTTGCCGTCCATGTGGTGGGCGGGCAGGACGCGCCGTTGGGGTGCTGCTCCGTCAGCCTGGCCCGGGTCCTGTCCGCGACGACGGTGTCACCGCTCTTCACGGACGTCACCGTGAGCCGCACCGGGACGGTGGACGAGCCGACGTCGCCGCGGAGTCGGACCGACACGGAGGCGAACGGGTCGTCGGGGCTGCCAGATACCCGCTCCTGGCATCTGGCCTGCACACACAGACGGATTCTCACCGCGTCCCGGCCTCCGAAGTCGGCGGGCCGCCACATCACGGACACCTGCGACTCCGCGTCGGCCTTGGTGCAGGACGTGTCCTGGCCGAGGAGCGAGCATCCGGTCAGGGCCGCCGCCAGCAGCGGGGTGAAAAACGCACGGCGCATAGGAATTCCTCGCTACGGTGCCGGGGAAGGCGCTGTCGGCCGGCCCGATGCCGGTGACATCGCGTCAGGTCAGAGCGGGCCGACCGGATCCGGCGAGTTGGCCCAGCCCTGCGGGGACAGGCCATGCCGGCGCAGCAGGCACGGCCTTCCGCTGCGATGATCACCGAACTCGACACTCCATGATCGCCGGGAGCCGCGCCCGCGTCAATCTGTCGACCCATCACCATGACGGCACGAGGCGGGGTGTCAGGCCCGTACCGGTTCTGTCGGGCCAACCGCGAGAACGACGCGGCCCGGGTGTGTCAATTCGACGGCTGATCCTGCTTGTTGAGTGGTCAGTTGTTGCTCGGCGTCAGGCGGCCCTCGAAGGCGATCCGGAAGGCGTACAAGGGCGCCTTCCAGCGCATGGTCCACCGCTCGCGGCCCGTCCCTGTCGGGTCCAGCGACATGAGCGCCACGTAGACGCACTCGAGAGCGGCGGCTTCGTCGGGGAAGTGGCCGCGGGCCCGGACGGCCTCGGGTATGCGGGCGTTGACGCTCTCGATCGCGTTCGTCGAGCAGACCACCTTGCGGATCTCGACATCGAAGGAGAGGAAGGGCACGAACTCGGCCCAGGCGTCCGGCCACGGTTGCACGATCGCCGGATACTCCCGGCCGTCCCCGCCGCCGCTCCGAGATCGGGGGCGTCTCAGCGGCGGGGCTCCAGCACCTCCAGGGTGCCGGTGGCGGTGTCGTAGCTGCGCAAGGTGGTGAGCCGGACCGTCAGCGGCGGCGCCGGCAGCAGCTCAGGGACCCGCCGGCCGGCGAAGGCACCCGGGCGCCGGGTACGGCCGAGGGTGACGTGCGGACTCCAGCGCCCGGGTGCGTGGAAGGGGCTGAGGGTTCCGGGCGGGCTGTCCGAGGCCACCGCCTCCCACACCTGGCGGTGCAAGCCGGCCAGCGCGGAGTCGAGGTCCAGCGCCCAGGCCAGCACCGAGGTCGGCCGCTCGAAACGGACCACGCCGGTGAAGTGCACCGGCAGCGGCAAGGCGGCGGCGACCTCGGCGAGTTCCCAGCGAATCGGACCGGTCAACTCCGGACAGGCGGCCAGGGTGAGGTGCGGGCTGTTCGTGGGTGAGCGGTGCCGCGCCTGGCTGGGCAACACCGCGTCCGCCAGCCGCCGCCACGCCTCCCGGACCGCCAGCTCCGCCGCCTCATCCAACAGAAGCTCGACAGTGCGCACCATCGCAGCCTACCGGCGTCACACCTGCGGTGCGGTCGTCGGCCAGGCCGTCGGGCAGAGGGCTCGGCGGGGCCCGGTGACGTCTCCGCGTTGGCGGTTTCCGCCGCACGGGGCGGGAGATCCTGCACGAGCAGGGGGCACGACCATGTGCACTTGGTTGGACCGGCGAGCACCAGGACGACGTGTCCGATGGCGCCCTGCCGGCGTCAGGCAGGACCAGCGGCCGGTCTGCTCGCTGAGGATCGCGCCGCCCTCGCCGGTGAGGATCGGGTGGGCGGTCGCTCTCACGCAGCCGGCAGCGGCTCGCGGGTGTGGGCCGCCCTGGTCCGCGGACACGCCGAGGCGGCCGGATCGTCGACGCCGTCCGCCGCACACACGGCATCCCCTTGGGGCGGCGGACGGCCTCTTGCGTGCGGTGACTACTTGAGGGCCACCGCGTCACCGGCCGACACGACCCGGGCCGTCGTCGTCGTGCCGGGGAAGAACCAGCGCCAACTGCCCGCGGAGGTGACGGTCACCGTGGTGCTGAGCTGTCCGGTGCTGCCTGTCCTCACGGTCTTGACCGTGCTGTAGTGGGCGGCGCCGGCCTTGCGGTACTGGAGCTTCACGTCCTGTCCGGCGAATCCCTGGTACTTCAGGGTCTCCCAGTTCGCGCGCGACAGCTTGCCGGTGACCGTGAGCTTCGCGCCCTTGGCGACCGGTTCGGGGGCCGCGTCCGTGGTCAGCTTCGAGGCCCGCTTCACCTTGTAGTCGGCGATGGAGTCGGAGATCCAGTAGTCCCCGTCGTTCGCCTGGACGGTGGCGTTCACCGTCCAGACGCCCGCGACCTTGTTGGAGTCGATGTCGTCACTGGCCGGGATCCAGGCCGGGTCCACCGACATGGTCGCCGTGCACACCGACGTCGTCGAGGACTTCTTCTCGCACGTCGTGCCCGTCCAGACGACGAAGCCGTGGCCGTTGGAGCGGTTGAAGGTGCTGACGTGGGTGAGGCCCTTCACACCCGAGTTGTCCTTGACGGTGATGGCGATCGGGAAGGTCACCTCCCGCGCCGTGCCGACCGTGACGTTGGCTCCGTCGTTGACGACGGTCGACACCACCCGGACATCGCCCCGCCCCTCGGCGTGGGCCCCGGTCGCCGTCAGCAGCACCAGGGCGATCCCACCTCCCGCCGCTGCCCAGCCGGTTCTCCGTCCGAAACGTGCTGTGCTTTGCATGGTCCTCCTCCGGTGAACCGACCGTGAAGTCGATCAGTCCTCGCACGAGGCTACACACGGGGCCTGCCACGCCGCTTCCAAGACGGCCGGCTGCTGGGCTCGCCGACACGGATCGCGGGCGTGCCGAAGGCGGGCCGCACCATGCGGCTGATCCGGGGCACCACCTTGTCCTCCGGCCGCCCGGCCCTGAACGAGGTTTCCATCGCCTCCTTCGGAGTCGGGGCGGAAGTGGCTGGAGGTGGGTAACGACTCCACCACCCACCGCAGCGCACGCGCGGCGCCGGAGTTCTCCCCGGCGAGCATCCCGACCACGGCCACGGTGCTGAAGTCGCGGCTGTTCCCGTGGGACGCGCAGACCACCACCGACATCGACGGCGCGCCGGTCGGCGACGATCCAGGCACCGGTCAGGACGCCGCGTCCTCGGCCGCCGCCCGGCCCGGACGGCGGCAGACTCCCGCCCAGGCCAGGAATGGCACCGTCAGTTCTGGTAGCAGGCCGGATGCCCGCCCTCGACCACGCAGAGGCGCGACTCGACGTCCGAGATCTTCTCCCAGGCGCCCGCGGCGAACCAGGTGCTGTTGTTGTTCGTGGTCCACGCCGCGTTCTCGACAGTCAGCGCATCGGCGTCCTTGACGCCGATGTCCTTGCTCGTCTTCCCGCTGGGCAGCCAGTAGGTCTTGCAGGTGAAGGTGCCCTCTTCGGTCCGGCACGTCTCCGTGCCCATGCCGAGTTGGGCGATCTTCATCGTGTACGAACTCGGCAGCTTGTTCTGGACGTAGCCGCAGAGGAACCCGAGGCTGCATTCCCCCGCGGCTGCCTGCGGTGCCGGCGAGAAGACCATCAACCCGGCTGTCGATGCCAGAAGTGCGGTCGCCTTGGCCATCCGTCGCGCGATGGTGCTGCGCATCATCGATGCCTCCCTGTCACGTTCATGACGACTTGCTCGAACGAGCAAGTATGTAAGGGCTGCCGCGGGTTGGACAGATGCGCGGCCCGGGAGGAAGGGGAGCCCCTGGCTCCTCGACGACGCGGTCCTCACCATCGCGCCTGCCGGGCGGAACCGGGCCGAAGGCGGACCCGGCGCGGCGCCCGGGCGGGCGGGTCTGCACGCACCGGATGCCGGGGGGCGGGTCGTACGGCTCCACGTTCGCTGTGACACGCTGGGCCGTCCGCGGAAGAGGCTTTCGAAGGCAGGTCCTGGTGGTGTGCGCATGAGTGTCCCTCTCGGCTGGCTGCTGCGGCGTCCCGAACTGCGTCTCAAGGTCCTCGCCGGGGCACGTCACCAGGACCGTGAGGTGACCTGGGCGCACAGCATCGAACTCGCCGACCCGAGCCCGTGGCTCGCAGGCGGCGAGCTGGTGCTCACCACCGGCCTGCGCCTGCCGGAGGATCCTGAGGCCCGTCGGGACTACGTCCGGCGACTGGCCGGCGCCGGTGTCGCCGCGGTCGGCTTCGGCGTCGGCCTCTCCCACGGCCGGGTACCGGCCGAGCTGATCGAGGCTGCCGAGGAGGCTGGGCTGCCGCTGCTGGAGGTACCGCTGCGCACGCCGTTCGTGGCCGTCACCAAGGCCGTCATGGAAAGGCTGGCCGAGCAGCAGTACGAGGGGGTGGTCCAGGCGTCTCGCGTCCAACCGCGGATGACCCGGGCCGCGCTGGCCGGCGGTGCGCGGGCGGTGGTGAGGGAGCTGGCCGTGTCCTCCGGCACACGTGTGGCGTTCCTGGATTCCGAAGGGCGGATACGGGCCTGTCATCCGCCGGACGCGACCGTGCCGGACCTCGACGAGGTCACCGGCCGGAGTCCGGCTGTCCGCGCGGCCGCTTCGGTCAGCAGCGGACCCGACGGTGTGGTCGCCGTCCAGCAGGTGCAGGTGGGGCCCCGTGTGCACGGGCGCCTGGTCCTGGTCGCCGATCGGTCGCTGACCGCGGTGGACCACCTTCTGCTCGGCCACGCGGCGTCCCTGGTCGCCCTGGAGGCGGAGAAGCCGCTGCGTGTGCGCGACGAGCAGCACCGCTTGAACGGCACGATCCTGCGGCTGCTGCTGGAGGGGACCATCGCGTCCCCGGCCGCCCGGGACCATCTGGTCGAGGCCGGATTCCCGATCCGTGAGGGTGTCCGCGTCCTGGCGCTGGAGGACGGCAGTCCGCGAGGAACACTCACGGCGGTCGGCGAGGCCCTGGGCGAGCGGGGACTGCCGCTGTTCGGAGCCGTGCTCGACGGCGCCGCCGTGCTGCTGCTGCCGGGCGGCCACGCGGCGACAGCCCAGGCCGTCGTGGGCGAACTCGCCGACCGGCAGAAGACGCGTCCGGCTGCCGGACTCAGCGCGGTGCACGAGCTGGGGGACGGGCCCGCGGCCCTGGGTGAGGCCCTCAGCGCCCTGTCGGCCGCCCGGGCACGGGGCTGCGCCGAGGTGGTGCACTTCGCGTCCCTCGCCGGTCAGGTTCTGGTCACGGCGCCGCAGACGAGGGCCGTCCTGGAATCCCTGTCCGTGGCCCGGCTGGGTCCGCTGGCCGAGTACGACGACGCCAACGACACCGAACTGCTCGCTTCCCTGCGGGCCTTCCTGGAGCACAACGGTCAGTGGGAGGCCGCCTCCGCCCACCTGGGGGTGCACCGGCACACGCTGCGCGCCCGCATGACCCGCGTCCAGGGATTGATCGCCGCGGACCTGGAATCCGCGCACGTCCGGGCGGAGCTGCTGCTGGCGCTGACGGTGTGGCAGGGTTCCGGCCGCCGGTGAGGCCCGGGCTCACCGGCGGCCGGACCGGTCATCCGGTGGCCGCCGCTTCCTGCGCGACGGCCTCGCTCAGGATGGCCAGACCTTCCTCCAGCAGGGCGTCGGGGATGGACAGCGGCGGCAGGAAGCGCAGGACGTTGCCGTAGCTCCCGGCGGTCAGGACCAGCAGCCCGTTCTCATGGCAGCGCCGGGCGATGCGGGCGGTGAGGTCGGGCGCGGGGACCCGGTCGCCGTGCCGCTCGACCAGTTCGACGGCGACCATCGCGCCCCGGCCCCGCACGTCGCCGATGACCTCGTGGGTGTCGGCGAGTGCGCTCAGGTGCTCCAGCATGGTGTCCCCGATCTCCCGGGCGCGCTCCAGCAGATCGTGCTCCTCGATCTCCTCGAAGACGCCCAGAGCGGCTTCGCAGGCCACCGGGTTGCCGCTGTAGGTGCCGCCCAGTCCGCCGGCCGGAACGGCGTCCATCAGCTCGGCGCGGCCGGTCACGGCTCCCAGCGGAAGGCCGCCCGCGAGGCCCTTCGCCGTGGTGATCAGATCGGGCTGGACACCTTCGTGCTCACAGGCGAACATGCGCCCGGTGCGGGCCATCCCGGCCTGGACCTCGTCCATGATCAGCAGGATGCCGCGGTCGCGGCAGATGGCCGCGACCTGCTTCAGGAAGCCGGGCGCCGGAACCACGAAGCCGCCCTCGCCCTGGATCGGCTCCATCAGGACGGCGGCGACGTTCTCCGCGCCCACCTGCCGGTCCAGCAGGTCCACGAGAGCCTGCGCGGCCTCCTCGGCGCAGTTCTCGGGGCCGGTGGGCCAGCGGTACGGGTAAGCCATCGGCGCCCGGTGGACCTCCGGGGCGAACGGGCCGAAGCCCTGCTTGTAGGGCTTGTTCTTCGCGGTGAGCGTCATGGTGAGCAGCGTGCGGCCGTGGAAGGCGTGGTCGAAGACGACGATGCCCGGGCGGCCGGTGGCGGCACGGGCGATCTTGACGGCGTTCTCCACGGCTTCGGCGCCCGAGTTCACCAGAATGGTGCGCTTGTCGCCACGGATGGGAGCGAGCGTGTTCAGCTTTTCGCACACGTCGAGGTACGACTCGTAGGGGTTCACCAGGAAGCAGGTGTGGGTGAACCGGCTCAACTGCGCCGCGGCCCGCCCGGCCACGGCCGGCGCCGAGTTGCCGACCGTGGTCACGGCGATCCCGCTGCCGAAGTCGATGAAGGAGTTTCCGTCCGCGTCGACGATCACTCCGCCTCCGGCCGCCTCGACGAACACCGGCAGCGTCGCACCGACGCCGGCCGGTACCAGCGTTCGTTGACGGGCCAGCAGTTCACGTGACCGCGGGCCGGGGATCTCGCTCACGACCCGCCGGATCTGGGCGAGTTGCGGACCGCCGACCGGCCGGGTGGCTCCGGGCATGGTAAGTCCTCCGGGTTGTAGAGGGGTTGGGCGTCCCAGCCAAACACCGGCCCAGGACCGGAGCGATGGACCGATCGGAGTGCCGTGACGGCGAGTCCGGGACAACTCGTCGAGTGCCTCACCGCAGGGGTCCGTTCAGCCGTACGTCCACCCGTACGCTCGGCGGCGACGGCGCAGGGCGCCGCCCGGGAGGGTGCGGTGGCCGAGGCGGATGGTCCGGGCGGAGGTCGTGGAGCCGTCACGGAACACGACCTCGACGCCCGGATGCTCAGGCCGCCACGCCTGCCCCTGTGGCGCAGGCCCGGACGAAGCTGCCGAGGAGCCGCAGGCGGTCCGCTTCCGGACCGTCGTCGTCCTCCGGGTGCCACTGCACGCCGATCAGCCAGCGCTCGGGATCCTCGATGCCCTCGACGATGCCGTCCTGAGCGACCGCGGCGAGGACCAGCCCGGAGCCGAGCCCGTCCACGGCCTGGTGGTGGCCGGAGCGGCCGACGAGGCTGTCGGCGCCCATGATGCCGTGCAGGCGAGTGCCGGGCACGAGCCGGATCTTCTCGTCCAGGAACACCGGTCGCCCCTCGCCGCCGCGGTGCAGGGTGAACTCCTCGATGTCGGGGATGATCGTCCCGCCGCGGTGGACATTGAGCAGCTGGGAGCCACGGCAGATGCCGAGGATCGGCCGGCCGGCCTTTTCCGTCGCCGCGATCGCCCTGAGGGCGTCCCGATCGGCGCGGGCGTCCACACCGTAGGAGTGCGGGACGTCGGCCAGGGACGAGCCGTAGCATGTGCCGTCGATGTCACCGCCCCCGAGCAGGAGCAGACCGTCGAACCGGGCCGCCGCCTCGGGGTCCGGCAGCGGCGCCGAGGTGTCCAGCAACGTGTACGAGGCGCCGAGCCGCACCAGTGTCTCCAGCGCGACCCGGGTGAAGCGGCGGACCAGTCCCGCGACCTGTTCGTCCAGGTCCGGGAAGTTGAGGGACACCAGCACCGCGACATGCGCCACGGGATGCTCCGGCAGAGGCTGGGCCGGCGTCACCTCCTCGATACGGACGACCGGCGTCACAGTTTGATCCAGGTGCTCTTGAGGTGTGCGTACTTGTCGAGTGCGTGGAGGGACTTGTCGCGTCCGAAGCCCGATTGGCCGTAGCCGCCGAAGGGGACCGTGATGTCGCTGTCGTCGTAGCAGTTGACCCACACCGTGCCGGCACGCAGGCGCCGGGAGACGCGGTGGGCGGTGGAGAGGTCGGTGGTCCACAGCGCGGCGGCGAGCCCGTAGGGCGTGCCGTTGGCGATCCGGACCGCCTCGTCCACCGAGTCGAACTCGATGACCGACAGCACCGGGCCGAAGATCTCCTCCTGCGCGATCCGCATGTGCGGGTCGACCCGGTCGAACACGGTGGGTTCGACGAAGTAGCCGCCGCTCTCGGTGAGGACCCTCCCGCCGCCGAGGACGGTGCGGGCGCCTTCTTCCCGGCCGAGGTCGATGTAGCCGAGCACCCGGTTCATGTGCTCGGACTCCACGAGCGCGCCGATGTCGACACCCGGCTCCAGCGGGTCGCCGACCCGCTTGCGGCGGGAGGCCTCCAGCACCTTCTCCAGCAGTTCGTCCTTGATGGACCGGTGTACGAGCATGCGGGAGCCGCCGGTGCAGACCTCGCCCTGGTTGAAGAAGATGCCGGTGGCGATCGCTTCGGCGACCCGGTCGAGGTCGGGGGCGTCGGGCAGCACGATCTGGGGTGACTTGCCGCCGAGTTCCAGGGAGACCTGCTTGATGTTCGACTCGGCGGCGTACTGCAGGAAGCGGCGGCCGACGGGCCCGGAACCGGTGAAGGCGACGGCGTCGACGTCCATGTGCACGCCGATGGCGCGGCCGGCGGTCGGCCCGAGGCCGGGGACGACGTTGAGGACGCCGGCGGGGAGGCCGGCCTCGGCCGCCAGTTCGGCCAGTCGCAGCGCGGTCAGCGGGGACTGCTCGGCCGGTTTCACGACCACCGAGTTGCCGACGGCCAGGGCCGGGGCGACCTTCCAGATCGCCATCATCAGGGGAAAGTTCCAGGGCACCACCGCGGCGACGACGCCCAGGGGCTCGCGGGTGATGGTGGCCAGCACGTCCTCGGCCGTCGGTGCGACCTCGTCGTAGGTCTTGTCGATCGCCTCCGCGTAGAAGTCGAGGGTCTGGACGGTGACCCGGAGGTCGACGGCGAGCGCGTCGGTGAACGGTTTGCCCATGTCGATCGCCTCGATGAGCGCCAGTTCCTCGGCGTGTTCCTCGACGAGCCGGGCCAGGCGCTGCAGGACGACGCGGCGTTCGCGCGGTGACCGGCGTGCCCAGCGGCCGTCCTCGAAGGCGGCTCGGGCGGCGGCCACCGCACGGTCGATGTCGGTGGCGTCCCCTTCGGCCACTTCGGCGATCACCGTGCCGTTGCGCGGTGATACACAGTCGAAGGTCGCCCCGCTCGCGGCGTCGACGAACTCGCCGTCGATGAACAGCCGGGTCGGCGGGGTCAGTGCGGCGGCACGTTTCTCGAGTACGTCCCGGTCGGGCGTCGCGGTCATCGGTGGTCCTTTCTCTGGTGAGCACGCTCGACCAGGTCGGTGAAGAGGGCTGCGTCCGAGGCGGAACTCGTGTGCAGGTCTTCGGGGTGCCACTGGACGGCGAGGATGTCGGCGTCGCGGTGCTCGACGGCCTCGACGACGCCGTCTGCCGCCGTCGCGGTCACCACGAGGTCAGCGGCGAGTACGTCGATCGCCTGGTGGTGGTACGACGACACCGGCACCCGCTCGCTGCCGACCACGCCGTGCAGCCGGGAGCCCCGCGCCACGCGCACCTCGTGCACGCCGTTGCGGTGACCGACGGTGGTCTCCCGCAGGTGCTGGTGCAGCGTGCCGCCGAGGGCGACGTTCAGCACCTGCATGCCCCGGCAGATCGCCAGCGTCGGCAGGCGCGCGGCTGTCACGGCGCGGGCCGTCGCCAGGTCGAGGTCGTCCTGGAAGTCGACCACGTCGGCCGTCTCCGGCAGTGGGCTCTGGCCGTAGCGCTCCGGTCCCAGGTCGGCGCCGCCCGGCATCAGGACGCCGCCGAACCTCTCGAGTCGCTCGACCAGCCCGAACGTCGGATCGGCCGCCGGTCCGTGCAGCACCACCGGCTCACCACCCGCGGCGTACACCGCCTCGCAGATCGCCTCGGCGGCGAGCGTCGCGCTGAAGCGGAGGATGGGCACGGACTCGGCTCGGCGGCCGATGACCGCCACCAGGGGGCGCACTCAGGCCTCCTCGAAGGGATAGTCGAGGCTGGGCAGCCACTCGGCCCAGGCCGCTCGATGGCGCCCGTCCTCGATCACCCGGGCGAGGGCGTCGTCCAGCTCCGCGCGCAGCCCGGGACGGTCCTTGGCCACCCCGATGCCCCAGCGGTTGCCCGTGCGGACGGTGAAGGCGAGCTGGAACCGCGGGTCGTTCTCCCCCAGGGGGACGAAGACGACGTCGTCGTCGACGACGGCGTCCACGTCCCCGGCTTCGAGCGCGGCGAGCATGTCGGCGTACACGTCGTCGGAGCCGTCGGACCCGAACCCGACCAGGACGGCACCGTCGAACGTCTCGGCCAGCGCCATGTTGGTACTGCCGTCGATGGCGGCCACCCGCCGTCCGGCGAGGTCCTGGGCCGAGGTGATGCCCGAGCCGCGGCGGACCAGCACGCTCTCGTGGAAGACGGCGTACGGCCGGGTGAAGTCGACCTGAGCCTGACGGGCCGGGGTGATGCCCTGCCCGCACAGCACCGCGTCCGCGGCGTGCGCCTGCACGGCCGGGATCATCCGGTCCCACGGCACGCGGACCCACTCGACCGGCCGGCCGAGTTCGGCGGCCAGGATCCCGGCCACGGCGGGCTCGAAGCCGAGGCGGCCGTGTTCGGGGGACCACAACGTGAACAGCGGGGGCGCCTCGGCGTCCAGGCAGGCCAGCCGCAACGGCGTCGCGGCGCTCACGGGGCGTCGTCCCAGTACGTCGAGCGCTCCCAGTCGGTCACGTGGCCGCAGAACCGGGCCCACTCGTCGGCGTGGTAGTCGACCAGGAGCGTGGACAGTTCCTCGCCGAGCGCCGAGGTGATCACCGTGTCCCGGCGGAACGCGGTGATGGCGTCGCCCAGGGTCATCGGCAGTTCGGGGAAGCGGGCGTCCTGCGTGCCCTCGTACGAGGAGCCCTGGTCGGGTTCCCCGGGGTCGGTGGCGTTCTTCAGGCCGTCCTCGCAGGCCGCGATCATGACGGCGTGGGAGAGGTAGGGGTTCACCGCGGCGTCGGGGAGCTTGTACTCCAGGCGCCCGTTCGCGGAGAGCCGGACGGTGCAGGTCTTGTTGTCCATGCCCCAGTTGATCTTCGAGGGGGCGAACTGGCCGGCGTCCCAGTAGCGCTTGTAGGAGTTGACCGTGGAGCCGTTGATCAGCATCGCACCGGCCGAGTGGAGGAGAAGTCCGCCGAGGGCGTGCCGTCCTTCCTGGGAGAGGTTCAGCTCGGTGACTCCGGGCTCCTCCAGCACGTTGACGCCGTCGCGCCAGAGACTGAAGTTGTGGTGGCAGCCGTTGCCCATCATGCCGGTGGCCGGCTTGGGCATGAAACTCGCCTCGATGTCGAGCTCGCGGGCGACCTGCTTGCAGACCTGGCGGTAGGTGATGAGCCGGTCCGCGGTCAGGTCGGCGTGGTCGTACATGAAGTTGAGCTCGATCTGGAATTCGTCCTCGTAGTCGCCCTCGATCATGTCGAGGCCGAGCGCCTCGGCGTAGTCGATCACCTTCTTCACGATCTGGCGGTTCCGCTCGAGGTGCTCGATGTGGTACGCCGGGCTCGATCCGGGCCGGAACCGGGCCTGGAGCCCTTCCCCTTTCCAGGTCATCTCCGGCTCGCAGCCGGTGCGCATCTCCAGGCCGGTGCGCTGGGTGAACTCACTGTGCACGCGCTTGAGAACGCCACGGGCGTCACAGGCGTACGGCGCACCGGCGCCGTCGCTGAGGTGGTCGGGCTCGTAGAGCCGGCAGAACACCCGGGCGAAGGAGGTGTCCCACGGCAGTACCGCGAAGGTGTCCAGGTCGGGGACCGCGGTGTACTCGGCGGCGTGCACGCCGCCGCCGAGCAGCAGCCCCTCGCGCGTGGTCTGCAGGTTCGCCATCGCGGTGCGGTGCTGTTGCACGCCCTTGACCGCGACCCGCTCGAGGTGGCGGGCCGGCATCACCTTGCCGACGACGCGGCCGGTGATGGAGACGGACTGGTAGTAGACGTACTTGACGCCGTACTTCTTGATCTTCGCGAGGGCGTCGGCGAGGTGCGGGCCGGCCGCGTTCTCCTGGCGGTGCTGATCGAGAGCGCTTGTGCTCACAGGTGTTTCCCTGTCTGGTCGTGGGACCGCGTCAGGCGGTGGGGACGAGTACGGCGAACTCACTGCGGAGATCGCGTTGCCGGGCGGGAGGGATGTTGACGGCGAGGGTGCCTACCAGGCGCCCGTCGCGGTGATACCTGGCCAGCAGGCCGCCCGGCAGGTGGTGCGGGTCGCCTTCTGCGATGCGGACCTCGTCGGCCAGTGCCGGGGAGCCGTAGCTCTGGAGCCGAAGGCCGAGTTGGTCACTCCAGAAGGAGGGGACGGGGGCGAACGGCACCCCGTCCGGCAGTTCGCCCGCCAGCAGCGCGACCAGGGTGGCCGCGGCCCGCTTGGCGGTGTCGGTGGGGATGGACCAGTGCTCCACCCGCCTGGGGACCTCGTCGAAGAGCGGGTTGGGGAAGCGGGCGATGTCGCCCACGGCGACCGCGCGGGACGCGCCGGCGACCTGCAGGTGATTGTCCGTCAGGACGCCGTCGCCGAGCGGAAGTCCGTTGCCCTCCAGCCACTCGGTGTTGCAGACCGAGCCGACCGCCTCCACGACCACGTCGGCCGGGAGGGTCTCGCCGCTGTCGAGGACGACGCCGGTGACGCGGTCGTCGCCGGTGACGCGGTCGTCGCCGGTGAAGGCGGTGACTCCGGTACCGAGGACGAACCGGATCCCGGCCGCCTCGTGGTGGCGTTGCACGGCGGCGGCGAGCACATCGCCGATCACCCGCGCCATGGGTGGACCGGCCGGCTCCACGACGGTGACCGTGTGCCCCAGGGTGCTCAGCGTCGCCGCGGCCTCGCAGCCGATGAACCCGGCGCCGATCACGACGACCCGGACGGATCCGCGCCGCCGCACGGCCGCGCTCAGTCCGTGGCAGTCCTCCACGGTGCGGAGCACGTGCCGGCCCGCCGTCGGGCCGGGTGTGACGAGCCGACGGGGGCGCAGGCCGGTCGCCACGACCAGTCCGTCGTACGCGGTCCGATGGCCGGACTCGGTGGCCAGCGTCCCGGCTGCCAGGTCGGTCGAGGTGACGGGGTCGCCCAGCCGGAACTCGACGTCCGCGATGCCGGCCCGGCGCCGGAAGGACAGCCGCTCGGCGAGTCCGGAGGGCTCGGCGGCCCGCGGATCCGCGAGTGCCTCCTTGGACAGCGGCGGGCGGTTGTACGGCAGGTGCGGCTCGGCACCGAACACGGTGATCGGCCCGTCGTGGCCCGCGGCGCGCAGCTGTTCAGCGGCCCGGAGCCCGGCGAGCGAGGCGCCGACGACGGCGACGTGCTGGTGGGCCGGCATCAGCCCTCGATCAGGATCGCCTGCACGGGGCAGACATCGGCGGCTTCCTCGACGTACTCCCGCATCGCCTCGTCGGGCGTGCCGTCGTACTCGAGCCGGCCCTCGTCGTTCATCCGGAAGACCTCGGGAGCGGCGATGGCGCACTGGCCGTGGTCCTGGCACAGGGAAAGGTCGACATTCACCTTCATGGAAACTCCTTGGAGCGGCGGATCGGGGGGTGGGTGTGGTCAGGAGGCGCGGGTGAAGCCGATGGGCAGGCGCACCGGGCCGGTGTTGCCCGAGTCGGGCATCCACGTCGCGCCGGGCAGGATCCGGATGTCGCGCATCCGGCGGGCCAGCAGCGGCAGCGCCTCGCTCATGTCGGAGCGGGCGACGAAGTGCCCCAGGCAGTGGTGCGCGCCACCGCCGAAACCGAAGTGCGGCTTGCGCTCTGCGGTGATGTCGAATGTGCCGGGGAAGACCCGCGGGTCGGTTCCGGCCGACTCGCTGTAGAGATGCACCGTGGTCCCGGCGGTCATGTCGAGGCCTTCGAAGGTGAAGTCCTCGAGCACCTCGCGAGTGACCCAGCGGACGGTCGGGTTCACCCGCATGACCTCCTCGACGGCCTTGCCGCCGAGTTCGGGACGCTCGGCCAGCAGGTCCCACTGGTCGAGGTGGCGGCTGAAGGTCTGCATCGCCAAGCCGAGCTGGTTGCGGGTGGTGTCGAAGCCTCCGAAGATCAACAGCACCATGCTGTCGCGCAGTTCGGCGTCGCTGAGCCGGCCGTCCTCGGCGCGGGACGCCTTCACCAGCGCGGTGACGAAGTCCTCGCGCGGGTTGGCCCGGCGATCCGCGATCAGCGCGTCGCAGTAGTCGTGGAGCCGGGCGAGCGCCGCCTCAATCCTGGGCAGGTCCTCGCGGAGCGTCACACCCATGGCGAGTCCGATGGTGGCCGACTCGCGGGCGATGACCGGCCACTCCTCCTCGGGCAGGCCGAGCATGATCGCGATGACCCGGGCCGCGTACGGCTCGGCGAACTCGGAGACGAACTCGCATTCGCCGGGCCGGGCGAAGCCGTCGACCAGTTCGGCGGCGAGCGCCTGGAACCGCGGCACGAGTCCGCCGATCAGCTTGGGCGAGAACGCGGGGTTCATCAGCCGCCGCAGCCGGTGGTGCTCGGCGCCCTCCTTGTTCAGGATCCAGCTCGCCCACCACTGCGCGAACGGGCCCTCGGTGACCCCGTTGTGCGCCGGCCAGGCGACACTGCCCTGGCGGAGCTTGGGGTGCTTGAGCAGCCTGCTCATCTCGTCGTAGCGCAGGACCGCGATCCCGTACGGCGTCGTGGCGTACCAACTGCGTTCGCGAGCGGCGTGGACCTCCTCAGAGGTGATCGAGAAGGACGGGTCGGCGACGTCCAGGACGGGAGGGGAACCGGGGGCGAGGGTCGGCATGGACAACCTCCAGGGATCTCGGGCCAGCTGCGTGGCTCAATACCCTGGATTTAGAGTTTTTAATTGTCAAGGCCTCGCCGTCATCGATTCGCCGGCGCCTCCGACTCGGCGAGGGCCAGCACCCAGCCCGTGCCCAGCGGCAGCTCCGCCACGTCGACGAAGGGACTCAGGGCCGCGGACCCCGAAGGCGCCGGCATCTGCGGGAGCCGCGCGCCGATCACCCAGCGCGGCGTGTTCGCTGCGACCACCCGGCGCTCGGCGTTGACGAGGACCGCCTCGGTGCGCGCGCCGCGCAGCACGGCGATCAACCTGCGTTCGAGATCGCCGACCGACAGATCCACGCCCGCGACGCCGAGGAAATCGCCGTCCGCGACGATCGGGACGGCCGCGGTCACGACGTACAGCTCGGAGCCGGAGTAGTCGACGTACGGCCCGTACGCGACCCGGCCGCGCGGCTGCCGGGCGAGCTGGAACCACTCCATCTGGAGGTAGTCGTAGACGTCGACGCTCATCGGATCGAAGTTCAGCCGCAGCCGGACCACCCGCTCCCCCTGCCGCTGCCACCAGGCGATGTACCGGTCCTGGCCGTCGATCTGCCCGGGAGCGGCGGCGAAGCCGTAGCCGACCGCGAGACGGTCCTCGGCGACCAGCTCGACCAGCAGCTTCTGCACCTTCGCGAGGTGGGCCTCGGACCAGCCGCCGCGCGGCGGACGGCTCTCGACGACGGCGTCGGCGATCCGGGAGAGCCTGGCGAACACCGGCTCGAGCACGTCGGAGGCGGTGCGAGCCAGGGTGGCGGCGTCGGGGCCGGGCAGCTTTGCGTTCACAGCTGCGCTCCTTCCTCGATCTGCAGGAGGTGGAGGGCGGTGAGCCTGCGAAGATTGCCCGCCACGTGCTCTTCGGTGAGCCGTCGGGCCTCGTCACCGTTCTCGGACACGACCGCGGTCGCGATCGCGTGATGTTCCTCCACCACCGCGTCCAGATCGATCTCGGGGCCGATGGGCAGCCAGAGCAGACCGGACACCTCTGCCTGGAGGTTCGCCTCCAGCCGGGTCAGGCGGGGGGACTGCGCGGCCACCGCCAGCTCGATGTGGAAGCGGCAGTCGGCCCGGATGCGGTCACCGAGGTTGTCCGCCGTGCGAAGCTGCTCGGTCAGGCCGAACAGCCGGCGGACGTTGACCGCCGAGGCGCGCTCGGCGGCGAGCTGCGCCGACCGGCCGGCCACGGCCAGATGTTCGTCTACGATGTCGCGCAGCCCCGAAATCGTCATCGCGGCCAGGCGCTGGCGCTGCGGCTCGACCGGCGGCGCCTTGGGGTGCCGGACGAACGAACCACCGCTGCGTCCCCGCTTCGTCTCGACCAGGCCCTGCTCACGCAGTTCGGACAGCGCCTCGCGCACCGTCATCGGCGCGACGTTGAACTGGGCCGCGAGCTGGACCTCCACGGGCAGCTTCTCCCCATCGCTCAGCAGGCCGAGGTAGATCGCCTCGGTTATCCGCTGGACGACCTCCTGGGCCCGGCCGACCCCTGTCGAGGACCCGAGAAGCGCAGCGAGTGCGGACATCTACCGGCCTCCTTTCACCCCCGGCGATCCGGGCGCGCCCAATGTAGTCGATCGGCCTCACTCAACGCTTGACGCTTAACAACTAGAACTATAGGTTTCCGCGAAACCCGCAGCGTGAGTTGCGGCCGTGTCCGAATCAGAGGAAGACCGGATGACCAGTACGACGTCACCATCTGCGGAGTCCGACGGCTCCCCCCAGTCCGATCACCACCACCACGACGACGCCGCCCATCTCCACGCCCTTGGCTACAAGTCCGAGTTCAAGCGGGACATGAGCCCCTGGGCGAATTTCTCGCTCGGGTTCACCTACCTGTCGCCGGTGGTCGGTGTCTACACGCTCTTCGCGTACGCCCTCGCCCAGGGCGGCCCGCCGATGATCTGGAGCTTCCTGGTCGTCGGCGTCGGCCAGCTCATGGTGGCGCTCGTCTTCAGCGAGGTGGTCGCGCAGTTCCCCGTCGCAGGCGGAGTCTACCCATGGGCTCGCCGGCTCTGGGGGCGCCGGTACGCATGGATGACGGGCTGGGTCTACATGGTCGCGCTCCTGGTCACGATCGCCTCGGTCGTCTACGGAGCCGGACCCTACATCGCGGTCGCCTTCGGCTTCGAGCCCACGGTGAACACCACCATCGTGTGCGCGCTCGTCCTGCTGGGCCTGGCCACCGTGATCAACTTCCTGGGCACCAAGGTGCTCGCCATGGCCGCGCTGATCGGATTCGCCGCCGAGATCCTCGGCGCCCTCGCGGTCGGCGGCTGGCTGCTGATCGCACACCGCGAGCACAACCTCGGGGTCCTGTTCGACAGCTTCGGCGCCGGAGGCAGCGGCAGTTACCTTCCCGCGTTCGCGGCCGCCGCGCTGATCGGCGTCTTCCAGTACTACGGCTTCGAGGCATGCGGAGACGTGGCCGAAGAGGTTCCCGACCCGGGTCGGCTGATCCCGAAGGCGATGCGCCGCACCATCTACATCGGCGGCGCCGCGGCGACCTTCGTCTGCCTCGCCCTGATCCTGTCGGTCACGGACTTCACGGCCGTCATCTCCGGGAAGGACGCCGACCCGGTGAGCACTGTGCTCAACCAGGCGTTCGGTACCGTCGGCGCCCGCATCGTACTCGTCGTGGTCCTGCTCTCCTTCCTCTCCTGCGCCATGAGCCTGCAGGCGGCGGCCAGCCGGCTGGCCTACTCCTACGGCCGTGACGGGATGATCATCGGCAGCTCGCTGCTCAAGAAGTTCTCCCAGACCAAGCACGTACCGCCGTACGCGCTGATCCTCGCCGCCCTGGTGCCGGCCGCGATCGTCCTCGGCTCGAAGTTCTCCACCGACGCGATCACGAAGATCATCAGTTTCGCCGCACTGGGCATCTACATCGGCTTCCAGATGGTGGTGCTGGCCGCGCTCCGCGCCCGGCTCAAGGGCTGGGTGCCGAACGGCAAGTACACCCTGGGGCGGTGGGGCCTGCCGGTGAACGTCGCGGCCCTCGTCTACGGCATCGCCGCCATGGTCAACATGGCATGGCCCCGCACACCGGACGCCCCCTGGTACGACAACTGGATCGTGGCGCTGTCCGGGGTCGTCGTGATCGGCGTCGGCCTGGTGTACATGGCGGTGCACCCGCTCCACGACCGCAGCACCGCGCCGTACGACGACGCGATTCCGAAGGTTCCGGTGAAGAGCTGACCGTGGAGCCGGAGAAACGGAAAGGGGCGGGGATCCTCGGATCCCCGCCCCTTTCCTGTCGGCACCCCCAGGACCGTGCGCGGGATGCCGGCACCCGAGCGAAGCGCCGCCTCCGGCCGCGCGATCGACGGATCGGCGTGCCCGGGACCGGAAGGCCACGCCATTTCGTCGAGTGCGTGACCACCCGGCCGTTTCCCAGAATGGCCGCCACGTCAGATCAACGAGCACCACAGGTGTGCCGGCGCGCGGAGCGGCGGCCACAGGGAAAGGAAGGCCATGCCGCACAGCGCGAGCGATGCCTCACCCGCAGGAGGAACCGCCCGGGCGCCCCGGACCCTGCGCCACCTCATCGCCGGCACCTGGCAGCCGGGCGACGGCGCGGAGATCGTCGACACGAACCCGGCACGGCCCGGCGAGACCGTGGCCGTGGGGCAGCTCGCCCGGGAGCACGACCTCGACCGGGCCGTCACCACCGCTCGCGAGGCCTTCCCCAAGTGGGCGGCGACGCCGCATCCCGTACGCGGCCGGATCCTCCACCGGACCGCTGACGTCCTGGACGCGCACGCCGAGCAGTGGGGCGAGGAACTGGCGTGGGAAGAGGGCAAGACCCGTGCGGAAGGCATCGCGGAGGTGCGGCGCGCGGCCGACATCTTCCGCTACTACGCCGGTGAAGCGCTCCGCCCGGTCGGCGAGGTGTTCGCCTCCTCCCGTGCGGGTGAGCAGATCCAGGTGATCCGGCGCCCGGTCGGCGTGGTGGCCGTGGTGACCCCGTTCAACTTCCCGATCGCCATCCCCGCCTGGAAGATCGCGCCTGCCCTCGGTTACGGCAACGTCGTGGTGTGGAAGCCGGCCAGCGCGGTCCCCCTGCTGGCCCTGCGCCTCGCCGAGGCCCTGGTCGAAGCCGGGTTGCCGGAGGGCGTCCTGTCGCTGCTCATCAGTGGTGGCGCACTGGGCGGCCGCCTGGCGGAGCACCCCGGAGTCGACGCGGTCACGTTCACCGGGTCGACGGCCATCGGCCGGGGCCTGATCGCGTCGTGCGGCCGACTGGCGCGACCGATCCAGACGGAGATGGGGGGCAAGAACGCGGCCGTCGTGCTGGCGAGCGCCGACCATGACCTGGCGGCGGCGGAGGTGGTGGCGGGTGCCTTCCGCTCCACGGGCCAGAAGTGCACGGCGACGTCACGCCTCGTCGTGGAGGACTCGGTGGCCGACGAGTTCCTCGATCTGCTCACCAAGCGGGTGGCGGACCTGCGGGTGGGAGACCCGCTCGAGGAGAGGACCGAGATGGGGCCCGTCGTGTCGCTCCAGGCGCGGGACGAGATCCAGCGGGCGGTGGACGCGGGCGCGGCCCGGCCCGGCGTCGAGCTCCTCACCGGAGGACGCCCCTACGACGACGACCGGGCGACGGGCGCGTTCCTGCGGCCCACGGTGGTCGAACTGGCTGGCGATGACGAGCTGTGGCGCGAGGAGCTGTTCGGTCCGGTGCTGGCGGTCCGCCGTGCGCGTGATGCGCGACATGCCTTCGATCTCGTCAACGACAGTGAATTCGGGCTGTCCGCCGCCGTGTTCACCGATGACTTCAGGGCTGTCAGCCAGGCCGTCGACGAGGTCGACGTCGGCATACTGCACATCAACTCCGAGACCGCCGGCGCCGAGCCCCATGTGCCGTTCGGCGGAGCGAAGCACAGCGGCTACGGGCCGAAGGAACAGGGGCGCGCGGCCCTCGAGTTCTTCACCCGGACCAAGACCGTCTACCTGCGTGCCTCCGGGGGTGACCGGTGAGCGGCACCCGGCCGCTGT
Source organism: Streptomyces sp. H51 (assembly GCF_035656535.1). NCBI lineage: Bacteria > Bacillati > Actinomycetota > Actinomycetes > Kitasatosporales > Streptomycetaceae > Streptomyces > Streptomyces sp. H51. Next base: position 69,745 of record NZ_JAYMHD010000079.1, on the reverse strand, counting down.
CCGGCACCGCCGTGGTCAAGGCCGGGGATCCGGCCACCGTGACAACGACGGGCCCGGGGTCCGCCGTACGTCCCCAGCGAGGCGACGACATCCGCCGTGTCGGAGTCGTCGGCTCGGGACTGATGGGCGGCGGGATCGCGGAGGTGTGCGCCCGAGCCGGATTGGACGTCATGGTCCAGGAGGTCGACGGCGAGGCCGCGGCCGCCGGCCGGCAACGAGTCGTCGCCTCGCTCGACCGCGCTGTCCGGCGCGGCAAGCTCGACGGGGCCGATCGCGACGCCGCCCTCGACCGGATCCGGTTCACCACGGACCTGTCCGACATGGCGGACCGCGACGCGGTCATCGAGGCGATCGTGGAGAACGAGCAGGCGAAGACGGACGTCTTCGCCGCCCTGGACAAGGTCGTGGTACGTCCGGACGCCATTCTGGCCTCCAACACCTCCTCCGTTCCGATCATGAAGCTCGGAGGGGCCACCCGACGCCCCGACCAGGTGATCGGCATCCACTTCTTCAATCCGGTGCCGGTGCTGGAGCTGGTGGAACTGGTGCCCTCGCTCCTGACGAGCAGTCAGACACGGCACCGGGCGGCGCACTTCGTCACCGGTGCGCTCGGGAAGAAGGTGATCGGCTCCCAGGACCGCGCCGGCTTCGTCGTCAACGCCCTCCTCGTGCCGTATCTCCTCTCGGCCATCCGCATGTTCGAGTCGGGCTTCAGCTCCGCCGATGACATCGACAACGGCATGGTCCTGGGCTGCGCTCATCCGATGGGCCCGCTGCGGCTGGCCGACCTGATCGGCCTCGACACCCTCAAGGCCATCGCCGACTCCATGTACGCGGAGTTCAAGGAGCCTCTGCACTCGCCGCCGCCCCTCCTGCTCCGCATGGTCGAAGCGGGGCTGCTCGGAAAGAAGTCCGGCCGCGGATTCCACGACTACACCCGTTGAAGGGGTACCGCCAGGAACGTCGTCGTCCCCGTCGGGGAAGTTCCCGGCATCGCGCCGCCTCGCCCTCGGGAGCACGTGTGCCCGCCCCTGTGCCACCGACGGGCGAAGGCCCGTCGGTGGCATCCGGCCCCGACGGTCCGGAGCGGGGGCCGGATCGGGGGCGGGTGCTCCGGCCGCTCGGGGTCACACGTTCTTCGGCGGCCGACCGTCCATCGCGTGCCGCAGGCTCAGCGGGCGCATGTCTGTCCATACGCGGCTGATGTGCGCCAGGCACGTGTCCTTCGGACCCACGGTGCCTTCCCGTTCCCAGCCGTCGGGGACCTCACGGTGAGCCGGCCACACCGAGTACTGCTGTTCGCCGTTCACCACCACGGCGAATTCTTCCTCGTGCTCCACGCTGTTCATCTCGACCTACCTCCAGCACGTTGTCGCACCACACCTTGTGGCATGTTTGCCGTTTCCTCTTCGCCGCCGGGCCGGGGCGCCGCTCGGGCGGCGCCCCGGCCGGCGGTGCGTCAGACTGCCAGCCGTCGGTCGGCCTCGGCCTGCAACTCGTCCTTGCTCCCGCTGATGACCGGGTCCGGGATCGCGTCGGGCAGCTGGTCCTCCAGGAGACGGATCCGCTCGTACCGGTAAGCCGTCAGGGACAGCAGCAGCGCGCAGACGCCCGCGGTGATCGCCAGCAGGGCGACACCCCTGCCCTCTCCGGTTCCGATCAGCCTGCCGATGGAGCCGGCGAGTGCGCCGGACGGAGCGAGCAGCGGTTCGAAGACCCGCTCGGCGAGCGGTCCGGCGGCCAGGAACCCGGCCGGCACCATGGCCCAGCTGCACATCAGGGTCGTGGCGACGACGCGGCCCTGCAGTTCCAGGCCCACCTTCGCCTGGACCAGAGAGAGCCAGTGCGTGTTCAGCAGAGCGGTGGCCAGGCCCATTCCGAACAGGCCCAGAGCCGGGAACACCGGATGCGGACGAAGACCGATCACGAGCATCGAGACCCCGATGAGGCCCATGGCCCCGATGATTCCGGTGGTTCTGCGGACGAAGCCGCCCCAGATCGACATGATCAGGCCGCCGGCCAGCAGACCGGCGCCGCTCGCGGCCAGTACCACGCCCAGAGTGGCGGCACTGCCGAAGGACAGGACCAAGGGGGTGGCGAGGACTTCGACCATGCCGAACAGGAAGTTGAGCACAGCCGTGACGGTGATGATCGCGACCAGGCCCCGGCGCTTGACGATGTAGCGCCATCCTCCGAGGACCTCCCTGCCGAACGACTCCTCGCGCTTGTTGTACAGGGCGGCGGGGAAGTGGACCGTCAGGGTGGCCGTGACGCCGATGGCGAAGGTGGCGAGGTCGATCAGGACCACGCCGCGCAGACCGATGGCGGCGGCCAGCGCCCCGCCGAACAGCGGGCCGAGGATCGTGGCGCCCGCGGTGCCCAGTTGGGCGATGCCGTTGGCCTTGCCGTAGTACCGCTTGGGAACCAGCTGGGTGATGGCCGCGGCGTACGCGGGTTGCTGGAAGGCGTTGGCCACGGCCCCGACGGTGACCGCGGCGTAGACGTGCCAGAGTTCGAGCCGGCCCGTCCACAGCAGTACGCCGAGTCCGAGGGTTCCGCAGGCGGCGGCGGTGTCCGCCAGGGCCATGACCGTCCGCCGGGAGAACCGGTCGGCGACGGCACCGGCGACCGGTGCCAGCACCACCGCGGGCACCAGCGCCATCATCGACACCAGGGCGAACAGTGAGACCGAGGCGGTGCGCTGGTACACCCACAGGCCCAGGGCGAAGCTCGTCAGCGCGGTCCCGATCAGGGAGGCGGCCTGTCCGGCCGCGATCAGCCCGAAGGACCGCAGGGAGGGAGCGGTCCGCGGCGGTGGGACGTTCACGCCTTCCGGTGGAGTGAGCAGCCGTGGCGTGCGGGCGGGCGCCCGGTCCGGCACCGCGTCCGGGGTACGGGCCGGGATGGCGGGGTCCTCCCCGGCCTGCGCGGGCCCGTCCGCGCCGGGAACCGGCGGTTCACCGTCGGCGGCCCGGTCCGGCCGTGTTCCCGCCGTGCGCGGTGGCGCGACGATCTCCACCAGTTCGGCCGCCTGGTGCTTCTGGAAGTAGTGACCCGCTCCCTCGATCACGTGGAGGCGCACCTGGTCGGAGAAGTGGTGCCACTCGCTCACCCGTTCCTGGTAGAGCTCCGTGGCCCGGTCCCGGTCGCCGACGACGCAGTCGATGGGCGTCTTGAGCGCGGTGAAGCCGGCGTCCTGGTAGACGGCGGAGTAGTAGTCCTCGCCCTCCTGCGTGTCCCTGAGGAAGACCCGCATGAGGAAGTCCTTCTCCCGCTCGTCGAGGACATCGGTGAAGAAGCCCATGGCGCGCAGGAAGTCCAGTGCCTGGCGACGGGAGGTCCAGCGCTCCATGGGGAAGACCCGGCGCGCCCAGCGCGACAGCTTCCCCGGCAGCCGGGGCGCGGGGAAGTGCCCGCCGATGACGATCCGGTCGACGGGCACGCCGTCGTCCTCGAGGAAGCGGGCGACCGCCATGGTGGTGGCCCCTCCCATGCAGTGCCCGTACAGCGTGATGCTGCCCCGTACCTGCTCCTTGACCGCGTCGGCGCAGCGCCGGGCGACCTCCAGCAGCGGAAGCTGGGGTTCCTCGGGCCGGTTGATGTCGTGCCCGGGCGGCTCCAGGGCCCACAGTTCGGCGTCCTGCGGCATGGCTGCCGCCAGTGCCTGGTAGGTGATGGCGCCGCCGCCGGCGAAGGGAACGCAGACCAGGGAGCGTTCGGCCTTCCTGTCCGGCGGGGTGAGCCGGTGCAGCAGGCCCTGCGGCCGGTCCTCCCGCCCGGTGGCGTCGCCGGAGGTCAGGGCCTGGACGGTGGGGTTGCGGAACAGGTCGAGCACGCTGGTGTCCACGCCGTGTTCGCGTGCCGCCTTGACGGCGAGGACGGCCTTGAAGGAGTCCCCTCCGAGATCGAAGAAGTTCTCGTCGATGCCGACGGATTCGACGCCGAGGATCTCTGCCCACCGCCGGGTCAGCGCCGTCTCCAGGGGAGTGCGCGGCGCGGTGCCGAGGGACTCCCGCTGGGTGGTGGTGGGGGCGGGCAGGGCGCGCCGGTCGATCTTGCCGTTGGGGGTCAGCGGCATGACCGGCATGACCACGAAGGCGGAGGGGACCATGTAGTCCGGCAGCCTGCGGCGCAGGAAGGACCGCCACGCGGCGAGGTCGGGCTGCGCGGCGCCGGGCCGCAGGGTGGCGTACGCCACCAGGTTCTTCTCGCCCGTCTCCTCGCGGACGACGACGGCGACGTCGCGCACCGACTCGTGTTCGGTGAGCGCCTGCTCGACCTCTCCCAGCTCGATGCGGAAGCCGCGCACCTTCACCTGGGAGTCGGTGCGGCCCAGCAGCTCGATACGGCCGTCCTTGCGCAGCCGTGCCAGGTCGCCGGTGCGGTACATCCGGGCACCGGGGACGGAGGCGAAGGGGTCCGGGAGGAACGCGGCCGCCGTGGCGGACGGCTGTCCCGCGTAGTCGCGGGCCAGGCCGTCACCCGCGATGAACAGCTCGCCGACCACGCCGAGGGGGACGGGCCGCAGGGACCGGTCCAGTACGTAGGCGCGGGTGTTGCGGATCGGCCTGCCGATGGTGATGTCGTCGCCGGCGTCGACGCGGATGCCGGTGGAGTAGATCGTGGTCTCGGTGGGGCCGTACATGTTCCACACCTCGGCCACCCGCTCGTGCAGCGCGGCGGCCAGTTCACGCGGCAGCGGTTCGCCGCCGGTGATCACCCTCAGCCCTGGGCGTCCCCGCCAGCCGGCGGCGACCAGCAGCTTCCAGGTCGCGGGCGTGGCCTGCAGGATCGTGGTGCCCGCGGCGTCGACGACGGACGCCAGCCGTTCGGCGTCCTGCACGTCGTCCCGGTCGGCGAGGACCACCCGCGCGCCCACCGTCAGGGGACCGAACAGCTCGAAGACCGAGATGTCGAACGCGAAGGTGGTGACGGACGTCAGCACGTCCGACGAGGTGATGCCCGGCTCGGTCTGCAGGGAGCGGATCAGGTTCACCACCGAGCGGTGGGTCACCCGGACGCCCTTGGGCTTTCCGGTCGACCCCGAGGTGTACAGGAGGTACGCGAGGTTCTCCGGGCTGAGGGCGGTGTGCGGTCTGCCGGTGTCCGGTCCGGTGGGACCGTCCGCGTCGCCGTCCGCGTCCACGACGAGTACGGGGCCGCCGAAAGCCTCCAGGTCCGCCGCGAGGGAGGACTGGGTGATGACGGCTGCCGCCGCCGAGTGACCGAGGATGTAGGAGCGGCGCTCCTCGGGGTAGGCCGGGTCCAGCGGGACGTAGGCGCCGCCGGCCTTGAGCACGCCCAGCAGTACGGCGGGAAGGTCGACCGACCTTTCCAGTGCCACGCCGACCGGTGTGTCGGGTTCGATGCCCTGGGCGATGAGCCAGTGGGCGATCCGGTCGGCACGCTCGTCGAGCTGCCGGTAGGTCAGGGAACGGCGGCCGTGGCTGACGGCCGTGGCGTCGGGGGTGCGGTCCGCCCGGTCCTCGACCAGTTCGTGCAGCAGCGCGGACGGGTTCGGATGCGGAGCCGGCTGCCATTCGACGAGTTGCTGTCGCAGTTCCGCCGGGCTGAGCAGGGCGGCGTCCCGCAGGGCGGTGCCGGAGTCCGTGGTGAAGGCCTCGGCCAGGTTCGCCAGATGGGTGAGCAGCCGCTCGGCGGTGTCCGCCTCGAACAGGTCGGTGTTGTACTCCAGCCGGCAGTCCAGGACGTCACCGCGCTCGTAGACGTAGAGGGCGAGGTCCACCTGGGCGGTGTGCAGGTCGAGCGAGAGCCACTCGGCTTCGGCGCCCGGTACGCGCAGTTCCTTCTCCGGCAGGTTGAGCAGGTTGAACATGACCTGGAAGAGCGGATTGCGGCTCAGGTCGCGGGGCAGGCGGAGCGCCTCCACCACCCGCTCGAAGGGCAGCGCCTGGTGGGCGAACGCCTCCCGGGCGGTGGCTCGCACCTGGTCGAGCAGTTCCCCGAAGGGCTGTCTGCCGTGCAGCGTCGAGCGCAGCACGAGCGTGTTGAGGAACAGGCCGACCATGTCCTCCTGCTCGGCGCGGGTGCGCCCGGCCACCGGGGAGCCCACGCAGATGTCGCGCTGACCGGACCAGCGGAACAGTACGGCCTGGAACAGGCCGAGCAGGGTCATGTAGAGCGTGGCCCCGTGCGCGCGGCTCAGCTGCCGCAGACCGGCGGTGAGCGTGGCGGGCAGGATGCGCGATACGACCGCCCCGTCGAAGGTCTGCACCTGGGGCCGCGGCCGGTCGGTGGGGAGGTCGAGGCTGGGCGGGGCGCCCTCCAGACGCCGGGTCCAGTACGCGAGGTCGGCGCTGCCGGACTCGGCTACGTGCCGGCGTTCCCACAGGGTGTGGTCCCGGTACTGGATCGGCAGTTCCCGGAGGGGCGAGGGTTCGCCCGCGAGGAAGGCGGTGTAGAGACTGCCGAGTTCCCGGCCGATGACGGAGAGCGACCAGCCGTCGGAGACGATGTGGTGCATGGCGAGGATCAGGATGTGGTCGTCCTCCTCCAGCCTGACCACCGACGGCCGGAACAGCGGGCCGTGTTCCAGGTCGAAGGGGGCGCGGCCGAGCTCCCGCAGCAGGCGCAGGGCGTCCGTCTCACGCTCCTGCGCGGTGGCGCCCTCCGCGTCGATCAGCGGGAGCCGCACTCCTTCCGCCTCGCGTACCAGCTGTACGGGTTCGCCTTCGGGGGCCGGGAAGACGGTGCGCAGAGCCTCGTGCCGCCGGACGAGTTCGTCGAGGGCCGCGCCCATGACGGCGAGATCGAGTTTCCCGCGCAGCCGGACGCCGGCCGCGATGGCGTACGCGGCACCCGAGTCGGCGTGCACGTGGTCGAGGAACCACAGGCGGCGTTGCACGAAGGACAGCGGGACGGGGCCGTCGTGCCCCTCGGCGGCCGGGACCGGGAGGGTGCCGGGCAGCACGGGTTCCGGCTGCCCGGCCGGCGGGCCGTACCGGGCGACCAGGCCGGCGATGGTCGGCTCGTCGAAGAGCATGTCCAGCGACACGTCCATGCCGCAGGCGGAGCGCAGGCGCGCCGCGAGCTGCGTGGCCATCAGGGAGTGGCCGCCGAGGTCGAAGAAGTCGTCGTGCACGCCCACGGGCGCGATGCCGAGCAGGTCCTCCCACACGGCGGTGACGGCCTTCTCGGCCTCGGAGCGCGGTGCGGTGTACTCGGTGGCGACGCCGGGCCGCCGCACCGCGCCTTCTTCGGGCGCGTCCGGACCCGCCTCGGCCTCACCGGCGGATTCGTCCCCGGGTGCGGAGGGCACCGGCAGGCCGGCTCCCCCCGGGACACGGGTGGTGCGCCGGGCGGGCACCCAGTACGACTGCTCGTCGAAGGGGTAGGTGGGCAGCGCGACGCGGCGGGCCGGGATCCCCGCGCCGAAGGCGTTCCAGTCGACCGGAGCACCGGCCAGCCACAGCCTGCCGACGCCCTCGAGGAAGTGGACGTGGTCGTCCCGGTGTGCCTCGTTCTCACGGGGCATCAGGGCGACGGCGCACGCCGGGTCCAGGCCCTGGCGTTTGACCAGTCGCGTGAGAGTGCTGCCGGGCCCGGCCTCCGCGGCGACCGCCCCGGATTCGGTGATCAGGCGGGCGCAGTCGGCGAAGCGGACCGTCTCACGCAGTTGGGAGGCCCAGTAGGCGGGGTCCGTGGCCTGCTCGGCGGTGATCCAGGTGCCGGTGACGTTGGAGAGGTACCGCAGGGCCGGCGGCCGCAGGTCCACGGTGCCCGCCACCTTCTCGAAGGCGGTGGCCGCGGGGGCCGTCATCGCCGAGTGGAAGGCGTGCGAGGTCTGCAGTTCCCTCGTCTCGACTCCCTTGCCGGCGAGTTCCTCGCGCAATGCGCGCACCGCCTCGTCCGGCCCCGCCACGACGCAGCTGTCCGCCGTGTTGACCGCGGCGAGAGACACCTCGGGCCCCAGCATCGCCCGCACCTCGGCCTCCGGCAGCGGGACGGCGGCCATGACGCCCGTGGGGAGGTCCTGCATCAGGGACCCCCGGGCGGCGACCAGCCGCAGCCCGTCCTCCAGCGAGAAGACGCCGGCCAGGCAGGCCGCGACATACTCGCCCACACTGTGGCCGGCCATGGCGACCGGACGGACACCCCGTTCGAGCAGTGTCCGGGCCACGGCGTACTCGACGGTGAACAGGGCCGGCTGGGTGAGCCGGGTCTGCCGCAGCCGCCGCCGCGCCCGCGGGGGGTCCTCGACGGCCGGTCCCAGCAGGGTGCGCAGGTCCAGGCCGAGCAGCGGGCGGAGGATCTCCGCGCAGTCGTCCACCGTGCGCCGGTACACCGGGTCGTGCGTGTACAGGCCGCTGCCCATCGAGACGTACTGGGAGCCCTGCCCGGGGAAGAGCAGGGCGACGCCGTTCGCCGGACGGTCGGCCCTGGCGGTGTGGATCCTGCCGGAACGCGTCCGCAGTGCCTGGTGCGCGTCGGCCCGGTCGCGGGCCACCAGGATCCGCCGGTGGGCCAGCTGACGGCGGCCGGTGCGGAGCGTGGCGGCGATGTCGCGCAGGGAGGCGTCCGTGTCCCCCGCGAGGAAGTCGGCCATGCGCGCGCAGGCCGCGTCGAGGGCCGTGGGGGTGGCCGCCGACAGGGTCAGCAGTTCGGGTACGGGAGCTTCGTGCCCGGAGGGCGCCGGCGGCAGGACCGGTGCCTCCTCCAGGACGACGTGCGCGTTGGTGCCGCCCATGCCGAAGGAGCTGACGCCGGCGCGCCGCGGCGTGGTGCTCTCCGGCCACGGCTGCCGCTCGGCGTTCACGTAGAACGGGCTGTTCGCGAAGTCGATCCCGGGGTTGGGCGAACGGTAGTTCAAGCTGGCGGGAAGCACCTTGTTCCTGAGCGCGAGTACCGTCTTGATCAGGCCGGCGATGCCGGCCGCGGTGTCGGTGTGGCCGATGTTGGACTTCACCGACCCCAGGGCGCAGAACCGGGTGTCCGGCGTGTGCGCCCGGTAGGCCTCGGTCAGGGCCTCGACCTCGATCGGGTCGCCCAGCGTCGTGGCCGTGCCGTGGGCTTCGACGTAGCCGACGGTCCGTGCCGAGACGCCCGCCTCGGCCAGTGCCCTGCTGATCACCTCGGTCTGTCCGCCGACCGAGGGCGCGGTGTATCCGACCTTGCCCGTGCCGTCGTTGTTGACGGCCGAACCCCGGATGACGGCGTACACGGTGTCGCCGTCGGCGAGGGCCTCGCGAAGGCGCTTGAGGACGACGACGCCCACGCCGCTGGAGCCGACGGTGCCCTTGGCGTCGGCGTCGAAGGGACGGCAGTGGCCGTCCGGGGACGCGATGCCGCCGGGCTGGTACAGGTAACCGCGACGCTGCGCCGCCTCGATGCTCGCCCCGCCGGCCAGTGCGATGTCGCACTCCCCGGCGAGCAGACTGCGCCGCGCCATGTGGACGGCGACCAGCGAGGTCGAGCAGGCGGTGCTGACGCTGACGCTGGGGCCGCGCAGGTCCAGTGCGTAGGAGGCGCGTGTGGCCAGGAAGTCCTTCTCGGTGCTCAGGGCGATCTGGTAGTCGCCGACCGACCGGACCAGCTCGGGCTGGGACAGCAGGTTCTCCATCAGGTAACTGCTGCGTCCGGCGCCGGCGAACACGCCGACGGCGGCCGGGACCTCGCCGGGGGCGCGGCCGGCGTGCTCCAGTGCCTCCCAGCAGGCTCGCAGGAACAAGCGGTGCTGGGGGTCCAGGATCTGCGCCTCACGCGGTGTGAAGCCGAACAGGGAGGCGTCGAACCGGTCGATTCCCTCCAGCAGCGTCCCGGCCTTCACGTAGTCGGGGTGGGCGAGTTCCTCGGGATCACCGCCGTCGGCGAGGATCTCCTCGTCGGTGAAGGGGTGCACCGCCTCCGCGCCCTCGCGGATGTTGCGCCAGAAGGTCTCGACGTCGGGCGCGTCGGGGAAGCGGCAGGCCATGCCGATGACGGCGACGGCCTCACCCTCGGCCGCGGGCTTCGCAGGCTCCTGGGCGTGGGCCGGCCGCGGTGCGCCGGACGTCCCGTCCGCGGCGGCGAGGTGCCGGGCCAGACCGCGCACCGTGGGGAAGCGGAAGAGATCGGTGACCGTGAGGGAGGGGAACCGCTCCTGGAGCACGGTGTGCAGTTGCAGCAGCAGCAGCGAATGCCCGCCGGCCTCGAAGAAGTTCTCCCGCGGTCCGACGGTGTCGCGGCCGAGGACCGTGCACCACGCCGCCGCGACGGTGCGCTCCAGGGAGCTCTCGGTGGCGGCGGAGGCGTCGCCCGGGCGTTCGGCCGGCTGTGCGGTCCCGGGCGCCGGCAGGGCCTCCCGGTCCACCTTGCCGTTGACGGTCAGCGGCAGTTCGTCCAGCAGGACGACCGCCGAGGGGACCATGTGCTCGGGCACGATGGCGGCGAGCGCCGCGCGCACCGCTTCGGGGTCCGGCGGTGAGTTCTCCGCGGTGGGTTCGCCGGCGGCGGCCCGAGCGGTCACGTAGGCCACCAGCCGCCTGTCGCCGGCCCGGTCCTCGCGCAGCGCGACCACCGCGTCCCCTACCTGGGCGAGCCCGGCCAGCGCCGCCTCGATCTCACCGAGTTCGATGCGGAAGCCCCGGACCTTGACCTGGTGGTCGCGACGGCCCAGGTACTGCAGGTCTCCGGTGGGCAGCCGCCTGGCGAGGTCACCGGTGCGGTAGAGCCTGCCTCCCGGCGCTCCGAAGGGGTCCGGGACGAAACGCTCCGCCGTGAGGGCGGGCTGGTGGAGATAGCCCCGGGCCACGCCCTGGCCGCCGATGTACAACTCGCCCACCACGCCCGGGGGTACCGGCTGCAGGTACGCGTCGAGTACGTGGAGGGTGGTGTTGGCGATCGGGCGCCCGATGGGGACGGAGCCGTCGTGCGGGGAGCCGGGTGACACTTCGTGGACGGCGCACCCGACGACCGTCTCGGTGGGCCCGTACTCGTTGATCAGGCGGGTGGCGGGCGCGTGCGCGCGCCAGAACGCGATCTGCTGGGCCCGCAGGTCCTCTCCGCCGATGACGAAGACCTTCGCCCGGCCGGCGGCCTCGGCCGGCGGTATCTGGCGGTTGACGATGTCCAGGTGCGCCGGGGTGATCTTCACCAGGCCGTGGGGGGCGGCCCGCAGCGTCTCGCCGAGATCGGCCGCACCGGCCGTCGGCGGCAGCATCCTCACCGCCGCTCCGGCGACGAGCGGGACGAGCAGGCTGGTGACGGTCAGGTCGAAGGCGAAGGAGGAGTGGACGGGGACGGTGTCCTCGGGGCGCACATCGTAGAAGTCCTTGGCCCACAGGAGGTAGTTGACCACTCCCCCGTGCGTGACCATGACGCCCTTGGGGCGTCCGGTCGAGCCGGAGGTGTGGATGACGTAGGCCAGGTCGTCGCGGAGGACACCGCGCGTGTCCGGGAGGTCTTCGGGGCCGCCGCCGCTCAGGTCGTCCGCGGTCAGTACCCGGATCCGGTCGTCCGCGAGGCGGTGGGCGGCCTCCGGGCCGGAGACCACCACACGGGCCCGGGTGTCCCGCAGGATGTAGGACAGTCTCCCGGCGGGGTAGGCCGGGTCGAGCGGGACATAGGCGGCTCCCGCCTTGAGCACCGCGAGCAGGGCCACCGGCAGGTCGATGCCCCGGTCCAGGCACACTCCGACCAGGTCACCGGGTGCCACCCCGTGGGCGCGAAGGGCTCCGGCCCAGGTTTCCGAGCGCTCGGCGAGCTCACGGTAGGTCAGGGTCCCGGCGGCGTCGCTGACGGCGACGGCGTCCGGCCGGGCCGCCGCCGTGGCGTCGAAGAGCTCGTGCACGAGGAGGGGCTGCCTCTCGACCCGCTCGCCGCGGGCCGCCGAGAGCAACGCCCCGATCTCGTCGGCGGGCAGGACGGGCAGCTCCCACACGTTCGTCGCCGGGGCGTCCACGGCGGCTGTCAGGAGCCGGTCGTAGTGGGCGAGGAAGCCCCGTACGGTCGACTCCTCGAACAACTCGCTGCTGTACTCCAGCAGTCCTTCGAGCCCGTCGGCGGTCCGGCGGACCGCCATGGTCAGGTCGAACTTCGCCGTCGGCCGGGGCAGGTCCATCGCGCCGACACTCAGCCCCTCGAAGTCCGGGGACCCGTCGTCCTGCGACTGGAAGAGGAACATCAGCTGGCTGAACGGGTGCCGGCCCGGGCTCCGGTCCGGCTGCACCGCCCGCACCAGGCTGTCGAAGGGCAGTGCCTGGTGGGCGTAGGCGTCGAGGAGGGTGTGGCGTACCCGGGACACCACCTCGTCGAAGCCGGGGCGCCCCGACAGGTCCGCCCGGATGGGCAGGGTGTTGGTGAAGAACCCGATGAGGTCCTGTACCTCGGGCCGTTCCCGGTTGGCAGTCGGCGTGGTGACGACCAGGTCCTCGCGTCCGCTGTAACGGGCCGTCAGCACCAGGAACGCGGAGAGCAGCACCGTGTACGGAGTGGCGTCGGTGCGCCGGCACAGCGCGTCGAAGGCGCCGGCCTCGATGTCCAGGCGGAACGGCAGGCTCGTGCCGTGGTCGGAGGCGACCGTGGGACGGGGACGGTCGGTGGGCAGTTCGGTGCTGGCGGGGGCGCCTCGCAGGGCACCTCTCCAGTAGTCGAGGTGGCTGCCGTGTTCCTCGCCCGAGGCCCACTCGTGCTGCCACTCGGCGAAGTCGGCGTACTGGATGGTCAGCGGCTCCAGGCCGGGCTCGCGGCCCTGGACGAAGCTGCTGTAGGCGGCGCCCAGTTCGCGGTGCAGGATCTGCAGCGACCACTCGTCCGCGACGATGTGATGCAGGGTCAGCAGCAGGACGTGCTCCTGCGGGCCCATGCGCAGCAGGCGGGCGCGCAGGAGGCCGCCGCGGGACAGGTCCATGGGCGTGGTGGCCTCTGCCGCGAGGTGCTCGGCCAGCCGGGCCCGGGCGGTCTCCTCGTCCAGCGGCGACAGGTCCGTCACGGCGAGGGTGAAGGGTTCCGCCTCGCGGATCACCTGGTGGTAGGCGGCCCCGTCGGCGCGGAAGGCGGTGCGCAGCGATGCGTGCCGCCGTATCAGCCAGTCGAACGCCGTCTCCATCGCCCGGACGTCCAGCGGCCCGGTGAGCCGGAAGACGGACGGCAGCAGGTAGAGGCTGCTTCCGGGTGTCAGGCGGTCCAGGTACCACAGCCTCTGCTGTTCGAGGGACATCCTGGCCGTGGACGCCGCGCCGGCGCGGGGCGCGATGGCGGCGTCGGCGGCCGCCTTCCTGCGGCGTGCCATCAGCAGGCGGCGCTGCTGGTCCGTCAGGGGACGCCGCGCGGTGAAATCGCTCATTCGGTGCTGTCCTCGTGCTCGTTTCCGCTGAGTGCGGCCTGCAGCATGGCCTCGGCCTCGTCGTCGGAGAGGCCGGTGATCAGGAGGTATTCCTCCGCTGCCAGATCGATGTCGGTGCCGTGCTGCTCGCGCAGTGCGCGGGCGAAGGCTGCCAGGGTGGGGTTCAGGAAGAGGGTCCTGAGCGCCACCGCGACGCCGAGCGCCTCGCGCAGGTGGGATGTGATGCGCGTGGCGACCAGTGAGTGCCCGCCGAGGCGGAAGAAGTGGTCCTCCCGGCCCACGCCGTCGAGTTTCAGTGTGTCCGCCCATGCCTGGGCGATCACGGTCTCCAAGGCGTCGCGCGGTGGTGAGGACGCCGCGCCGCCGCGCAGCGGTTCCGGTTCCGGCAGGGCCCTGCGGTCCACCTTGCCCGACGGGGTCAGCGGCAGCGCGTCGAGGAGGACGAAAGCCTGCGGCACCAGGTAATCGGGCAGCCGGCCGGAGAGTTCGTCACGGTACCGGTCGGCCAGTCGTCGGCGGTCGTCCTCGTGGACCGGGTGCTGGGGGACGACATAGGCGCACAGGTACTGTGCCCCGTCGCCGCCGCGGGCGGCGACGGCCACGGCACGTACGTCGTCCAGCCGGGACAGGGCCGCCTCGACCTCCGCCGGTTCCACCCGGTGGCCGCGGATCTTGACCTGGTCGTCCGTCCGGCCGAGGAACTCGATCGTGCCGTCGCGCAGGATCCTGACCCGGTCGCCGGTGCGGTAGAGGCGTTCTCCGGTGCTCAGTGCGAGAAAGCGCTCGGCGGTCAGTTCGGGCCTGTTCAGGTAGCCGTCGGCCAGGCACGGTCCGCCCAGCCACAGCTCCCCCGGCACCCCGTGCGGCACCGGGCGCATGGCGTCGTCGAGGGCCCTGGCGGTCACCGCGGACACAGGACGTCCGATGGGCGGAATGTCCGGCCAGTGGGCCGGGCTGCCGCGCAGGATGTGCGCCGTCACCACGTGGGTCTCACTGGGGCCGTAGTGGTTGTGCAGGGAACTGCCGGGAAGGGCCGCGAAGAAGCCGCGCATCTGCGGGGTGATCCGCAGCTGTTCGCCGGCCGTGACCACTTCCCTGAGCCGGAGCGGGATGCCGGGCTCCCAGGCCTCGGCCAGGTGGTGCAGTGCGACGAAAGGCAGGAAGACCCGTTCGATGCGGTGCCTTCGCAGGAACCGGAGCAGTTCGCCGGAGTCGCGCCGGACGTGGTCGTCGACCAGGACCAGAGTGCCGCCGACCGCCCAGGTGGAGAAGAGTTCCTGGCAGGAGACGTCGAAACTCAGCGAGGAGTACTGGAGGGTGCGGGTGGCGCTTCCCAGCTCACCGGCGGTGCGCTGCCAGTCGATGAGATTGGAGACCGCTCGGTGGGGCATGGCCACGCCCTTGGGCGTCCCGGTCGACCCGGAGGTGAACAGCACGTAGGCGAGGTCCGCGGCGGTCGCCCCGGAGCGGGGCGCGGAGGCCGGTTCCCGCGCGATCGACGGTGCGTCCTCGTCGAGGCAGACCACCCGGTGCTCCCCCGCGGGGATCCGCTCCCGCTCGGAACGCCTGGTGACCACCAGCGGAGCGGCCGATTCCGTCAGGGCCGCGGCGAGCCTGGGCGGGGGGTAGTCGGGGTCCAGGGGCACATAGGCGGCTCCCGCCTTGAGGATCGCGAGGACGGCCCGGGGCAGGTCCAGGGATCGTTCGAGGCAGACCGCGACCGGCGTGGAGGGTCCGGCGCCCAGCCGCCTGAGGTGGTGCGCGAGTCTGTTGGCCTGTTCGTCCAGTTCGCGATAGGTCAGGGCTGCCTCGCCGTGTTCGACGGCGGGGGCGTCGGGTGTCGCGGCGGCCTGCCGTTCGAAGAGGGTGTGCAGAGGCAGGGGTGGCGCCTCGGTCTCCGGTCCGCGCACCGAAGCGGCGTCGCCGCTTCCGGGCGCCAGCAGCGGGAGCCGGGACACCCGGTCGCCCGGTTCCCGGGTGAGGGACCCGAGAAGCGTCTGGTAGTGGTCCAGCAGTCGCTCGACGGTGACGGCGTCGAACAGGTCGGTGTCGTACTCGGCGATCAGGGCCGGCCCGGACTCGGGGAAGTCGATGTAGAGGGACAGGTCGAATTTGGCGCAGCCGTTGTCCAGTTCTCCCTCGTAGGCGATGCGCAGTCCGTGTCCGTCGACCGCGGGCACCGGCTCCTGGTAGACGAACAGGGTCTGGAACAGGGGGTTGGTGACCGCGTCACGCTCCACGTCGACGGCGCTCACGATCCGCTCCAGGGGGACCTGGCCGTGTTCGGCGGCGAACATGACGGTGCGCCGCACCTGGTGCAGCAGCTCGATCGAGGTCGGGTCACCGCCGAGGTCCACGCGCAGGGGAAGCGTGTTGGTCATCATGCCGATGAGCGGACGGCACTCGGGCGTGGACCGCTGGGCCAGCGGCACACCCGTGGTGATGTCGGTCTGTCCGCTGTAGCGGTGCAGCAGCAGCTGGTAGGCGGTGAAGAACACCACGAACGGGGTGACGCCGACGTCCCCGCTCAAGGTGCGGACCGCTTGCAGCAGCTCCGGTCGCAGCGGTTGCCGCATCTTGCTGCCGGGCCGGGCGGCGGCGTCCTTGCGCGGCCGGTCGGCGGGCAGCTCCAGCGCGGGCGGCGGCGTGGCGAAGACCGCACGCCAGTGGTCGAGTTGCGAGGTGAGCCGCTCTGCTTGTCCGGGGCTGCGCTGCCACATGGTGATGTCGCTGTGCCGGACGTGCAGTTCGGGCAGTACGGGAGTCCGGCCCTCCGCGAGGGCGGTGCAGGCCGCCGCGAGTTCGCTCATCAGCACGCGCACGGACCAGCCGTCGAAGGCGATGTGGTGCACCGCGATCAGCAGTTCGTGGTGGCTTTCGCCGAGCCTGACCAGCGTGCAGCGCAGCATCGGGGCACTGCCCGGTTCGAAGGGCAGTGCGGACTCCCGGCGCAGGGTTTCGAGCCGGGCGCGGCGGACGTGCTCGGCGCAGCCGCTCAGGTCCACCCGGCGCAACGGCACCCGGAGGTGGGGCTCGCGCCAGGTCTTCGGCCCGGATCCGTCGTCCGTGACACGACTGTGCAGCGGCTCGTGGCGGAGCACGAGGATGTCGAGTGCCCGTTCCAGGACCTCGGGTCGCAAAGTCCCTGTGACCACGAAGGCCAGCGGCACCACGTACTGGGCGCTTCCGGGTGCCATCTTCTCCATGAACCAGACACGCGTCTGGGCATCGGACAGCGGCAGTGGGTCGGGGGTCGCCGTGGGCACCGGAACGCTCGCCGACGGGGCCGGGCCCGCCGTGTCGAGCGCCTCGGCCAGGGCGGCGACGGTGGGGTTGTCGAAAACGGTCCGTGGTGCCACCGGCACCTCGAGCAGGGACTCCAGCTCCACGGCGATGCGCATCGCCACGAGCGACTGGCCGCCCAGGGCGAGGAAGTCGTCGTGGACGCCGATCGTCCTGCCGCCCAGGTGGCGCTGGAAGACGTCCGACACGATCCGTTCGCGCTCGGTACGCGGCGGGGTGAGCTCACGGTCCTGCCGGGGGCCGGATTCCGGCAGGGGGAGCGCACGGCGGTCGATCTTGCCCTGGGAGGTGAGCGGGAACGCCGGCATCCGCACGAGGGCGCGGGGCACCATGTAGGCGGGCAGCCGCGTCCGCAGGTGTTCGCCGAGCACCTCCTCCAGCCGGCTCGCCGGAAGGTCCGTTTCCGGCGCCGTCACCACATGGGCGATCAGCTCGCCGGCCCACGGACCGCTCCCGGCCACCTGCACCACGGCGGACTGGACCAGGGAGTGGCCCAGCAGGCAGGCCTCGATCTCCCCGAGTTCGATACGAAAGCCGCGCACCTTGACCTGGTGGTCCGTGCGGCCGAGGAACTCCAGCCTGCCGTCCTCCCTCCTGCGCACCAGATCACCCGTCCGGTAGAGGCGGGCACCCGGCGCGGTGCCGGTCGGGTCCGGGAGGAAACGCCCGGCGGTGAGATCGGGCCGGCCCAGATAGCCCCTGGCCACGCCGGGGCCGCCGATGAACAGCTCCCCCGCCTCGGTGTCCCGGACCGGGTTCAGCCGTTCGTCGAGCACGTGCAGGACCGTCCGGCCGACGGCCGACCCGATGTCGGGCAGGTCTTCCCCGGCGGACGGTACGGTCACCGTTCCGGAGGTCGCCACGACGGTGCATTCGGACGGACCGTAGTTGTTGACCAGCCGGAAGGGCAGGTCGGCCGGAGGGAACCGGGTCAGCCGGTCGCCTCCGGTGAGCAGCAGGCGCATGGCCGTGCCGGAGGGCCACTCCAGCTCGATGAGGCCCTCGGCCATGGGCGTGGGGGCGAAGCAGACGGTCACCGAGCGGCGGACGAGCCAGTCCCGGAGCCGGGTGAGCGAGTCGCGCACGTCGGAGTCGGGAACGGTGAGAACGGCGCCCGCGCACAGGGTCGGCCAGATCTCCCAGACGCTCGCGTCGAAGGCCGGGGAGGCGATCAGCGCGGTGCGGTCCTGCGCGGAAAGACCGAAGGCCGATTCGTGCCAGTCCACCAGCCCGGCCAGGCCGCGGTGCGGGATGTGGACGCCTTTGGGCGCACCGGTCGAGCCCGAGGTGTACACCACGTAGGCGCCCTGATCGGGATGAGGACAACGGCGTTGCCGGGGCTCGACGGGCGCCGCGCGGCCGGCCGCCGGGGAAGGCGGCCCGACGCGCAGGATCGTCGGATGGTCGATGTCCGGGCGGCTTCCGGAGACGGCCACCACGGCCCCGGCCCCCGATTGCCGGAGCAGGCTGTTGAGGCGATACGTGGGCGCGGAGGCATCGAGGACCACGAAGCACGCTCCCGCGCGCCAGACCGCCAACTGGGCCACCACCAACAGGGGTGAGCGGTCGAGCACGAGCGCCACCACGTCTTCGGCGCGGATCCCTGCGTCGCGCAGCTCGTCGGCGAGACGGTCCGCCCCGGCGAGCAGGTCCGCGTAGGTGATCGCACCGTCGGACCACTCGACCGCGGTCGCGTCGGGCGCGCTTCGCGCCCGACGCACGAAACGGCAGACGACGTCCGTACCTGATGCCATTCCCGCTCTCCCCCTGCACACTGCGACTGGCCTCAGCGGTCGAGCCACGGGCGTCCCGGCGGATCGGCAGCCGGCGTCGGTGTGCGTCCGTGATCAAGGTCAGTGATCTTTCCCACTTTTCATCAGTCACGGCACGCAGGTCACCAGTAATTACTACTCACACTGGCCGATCTCCCGCCCGACGTGCTCCGGCCCGGACCGCGGCGACGGCCACCGCCGAGGGACAACTCCTGGCAGGGGGAGTGGGCATGACCCCGGATGAGCGGCCGGCCACGACTCGCCGAGTCCGGGGGCCGGGACCCCGCCGGGCAAGGACGAACACCGGTGGGTCACCATCTCCCGGTATGAACAGCAACACACTGAGACTCTTCACCGCGCCGGACGAGCGGACAGCCGCGGTCATGCTCGCAACAGCCCCCGCGGCAGGCGCCGTTGAGCTGGACTTCGACCAACTCGATCCAGAGAACGCGCTGCCTGCCTGGGAGGCCCTCCTTGCCGGCCGGGACATGGAAGCAGTCACCGAGGCCGCGAGGCCGCACATCATCGCCCTGGACGAGGAGAGCGGTGCCGCGGTGTTCGAGGTGCCGCAGGCGCTGGTCGAGAGGGTGCGGAACGCCACACCGGCCGATATCGATCAGGCGGTCGTGGGCTGGGTCCTGGGATGCGCCGAAGCCGAGGAGTCCCTGTGCATACCCGAGATCGCCGAGCAAGCACTCGGCGCCATCGCCGATCTCGCCCGCGCTGAGGCCATCAGCGGTCAGCGGATCTACGGAAGGCTGTCCTGACCTCCTCATCAACAGGGCGGTCGCGCCGGGTGATTGATCACCCGTCGGCCTTCGGAGGCCCGTGGTCGGCGGTGGGCTGGTCACGGCCGGAGAACCGGCCGCCACGCCGTGATTGTTCAGTGTGGCGGAGGGGGCCTGCTGAACAACGCCGTGGGCGGTGAACTCGATGGCACACCGCACGGACCGGGTCACAGCCGGCCCGGCGGCAACCGCCAACGGAGGAATCACGATCATGAACGTGCGCACACGCGCCACCGTCGCCCTGTCGACCGCGGCGCTCGGCATGGGCCTCGCCCTCGGAACGCCCGCCGCGGCAGCCCCCGCGCCGGCCGGTGCGGTCACCGCCGCGGCAGTGACCGCACCGGCCACCGGCACGGCAGCCGCCCCGACCGCGGACGCGTCCGCCGACACGTCGGTCGCGCTCCGTACCCGAGCGTGCACGAGGCTGCGGACGCAGCGGAGTTACGGATACGCCGACGTCTGCAAGACCTGGTACCCCCAGAGCGGCTTCCCCGGCCGTTACCACGGCACGCTGTGGGGCACCGTCCACCACTACCACGCCCCCGCCAACCGTCAGGTCGTCGTGCAGGCGAGCATCGACGGCAGGAAGTTCCTCCTCGGCGCGACCTACGGCAACAAGTCCTTCAGCAACAAGTACCGCTACACCCGGAAGGCCCTGATGCGGCTGTGCCTGCACCGCCCCGGCGGCGGCGTCTCCTACTGCGGCGGCTGGTGGTGACGTCGGGCAAGTGACCCGAAGTGCGCCACCGGAACACCCGACCGGTACCGCACCTCCTGCCGGGCGCGCTCAGCGCGCCCGGCAGCTGCCGCCTGCCCGCCCCCGTCCGCGCCGCGACCGCCGGCTCGCCCTCCGGCTCATCGGCACGGCACGGCTCGCGCGAGGCGGCAGGGAACGAGGGTGCTCAGGCAACCGGGTGTGCCGCCCGGGCGTCCCACGCCACGAAGAACGGCCGGCGGTCAGCCGGGAGAAGACATGACGGAGGAGGACCCGACGATGGGCGCGGCTCGGGGGAAGGACCGCGCGAAGTGGATGGCACGCTTCCAGGTACGGCCGGCCGTGCGGCCGGGCGTGGACCGGGCGGTCGTACTCCGGACGGTCGAGGAGGCGACGGCGCACCGCGCGGAAGCGGGGCAGCACCCACACAACGCCTTCGGCGATCCGGACGCCTGCGCCGTGCAGGCCGCCGAGCGGCTGGTGCCGGCGGACCGGGCGGCTCGCGCGAAGCGGCACGACGCCGTGGTGGCCGAGTCCCGCACGGCGTTCGAGAAGGCCGGGGACATCGCCGGTCTCCAGCGCCGTCCGACGGAGCGCCGGCGCTCCGGGCCCGCCGACCGGGCCGGGCACGTCGCCCGTCCCGTACTCCTCAGCGGCGGTGGACGCTGACGGCGTAGCCGCCGCCTCCGTAGGGATCGGCGTCCCAGCCGGCGAAACGGTCGACGAGGGTGAGGCCGGCTTCGGCGCAGCAGTCGTCGTACTCCGCCAGCGTTATGCCGGGCGGCACGGGCAGGTGGTCTTCGTCCAGGCCGAAGCCGGCGACCAGCAGACCGCCCGGACGCAGGGCCGCGGCCAGGCGCTCGACCACCGCGGCCTCGGTGCCGGCAGCGAGCAGCGGGAAGACGTTGCCCGCCGCGACCACGAGATCGAAGTCCGCGGCGATGCCGAGCAGGGCCGGGTCGAACCCGGTCAGGTCTGTCCGGAACCAGGGCAGTCCCTGCGCCTGCTGCCGCGCCACTGCCAGCATCGACTCGTCGAGATCCACCCCGACACAGTCGTACCCGAGCTCCGCGAGCCGGATCATGACCCGTCCGGTGCCGCACCCGGCGTCCAGCACTCGGGCTCCGGCAGGGACCAGAGCCGCGCAGAAACGCGCCTCACCGTGCACGTCCTTCCCGCTGAGGGCCAGGGCCTCGAACCTCGCGGCGTAGTCCTCCCCGGACGTCCCCCCGGTCAGCGCATTCCATCGGCTCATGACCGAACTATATGTCGGCCGTACGCCGCTCGGACGAGCGACTGAACCTGCGGCACCGAAGGCCGGCGCGGACGAGGGCGGGATCCGCCGGCTGTTCTCACCCGCCCGGCCTACGACGGACCGCCAGGATGCCGGGATCGCCCCCGCGCCCGGACGCACCACGAGCACACGGGCGCGGACTCTCCGTGCTCCCGGACCGGTCCCCTGCCGGTACGACGTCCCCGGCCGGCCTCTCGTCTCCGGCCAGCATCGGCAGCAGCAACGCCGCCGACCAGCTGAAGTTCGGCGAGTTGAGCGTTGCCCCGGTGACCGGGTCGTAGTTCTCCATGATCGGACCGTTGCCCATCAGTCCGGACGCATGCGCGAGGAGCCGGTCGGTGAGGGCCTCGGCGTCCTTGCCGTAGCCGTGGCGGATCAGGCCGCCGAGGGCGAAGTACGCCTGGTCGAGCCAGACGGGGCCCCGCCAGTAGTCGGTCGGCGAGAAGTACGGGGAACTCTTCGCGACCGTGGGGAACGGCACCCCGGTCGCGAACTCCCCGGCGTCCGTCAGCCGGTCGCGCACTGCTCGGGCCTGCGCGGCGGACGCCGTGCCGGTCCACAGCGGGACGGCGCCCTCGATGCCGCGCCCACGCGCGGTGAGCGGCTTCCCGGTGCCGAGCGCGGTGTCGTGGAACCAGCCGTCGGCCGGGTCGTACATCGTCTTCCGTACGAGAGCGTGGGTGGCGGCGGACTTCTCCTTCCATCGCCGGGCGTCGCGGTCGTGCCCCACGACGGCCGCGATGCGCGCCAGGTACCCCTGGTCGGCGGCGAGATACGCGTTCAGGTCGACGGACTCCTGGTCGAGGGAGTAACCGAGGACAGTGCCGTCCGCCGCCCGGTTGGCGACGACGGACGCGCCGAGCGCGGCGTCGAAGCGGGGGGCGTTGTCCATGCCGCTCTCCCAGGCCGCGGCCAGGCGCCGCTGTTCGGGCGAGTCGTTGGCGGGGTCGACGGTGGCGCCGTACTCGGCGAGGCCGTTGTGGTCGTGGTCCCGGTTGCGGTACCACCAGTCCTGGTAGGCGGCGAGTTTCGGGTACATCTCGCGCAGGAAGGCCGTGTCGCCGCTCCTGCGGTAGACCTCCCACACGGCCCAGGCGGCCAGCGGGGGCTTCGAGTTGCGCTCGTTCCAGTTGCCGCCGCCGCGCGGGGGATCGTTGTAGAAGATGACGTCCGGGATCATTCCGGCGTCCTGCGGCCGGGTCCGGGAGTCCGGCCGGATCTGCCAGTCGAACATGGAGCGGATCTGGGACTGGGCGAGCCGGGGGTCGAAGCGCGCGGTGCCGACTGCCTGCTTCCAGGTGTCCCAGGCCCAGATGCCGCCGGCGAACCACTTGTACGAGATCGACGGCGTGATGCCGTCGTGCTTGATCTGCCCGGCCGCGCTGCGCCAGTTGGTGACGAGTGTCTGCAACGACTTCACGGCCGTGCGCCGCCGGTCCGCCGGCACGCCGCGGGTCACGTCACGGACATAGCCGCGCCAGCGCTCGTCAGCGGCGGAGGCCTCGGCCGAGGGGCGGGCGAGGACGTGCCGCACCCTGCGCGCCTCGCGGGTGCGTTCGCCGGCGGTGAAGGTGTAGGACTCGGTCCAGTCGAACCGGTGCGACTGCCCGGGGGCGAGGGTCACCGGTGCCGTGGCCTGTGTCCGGTAGGTGTCGCCGTCGACCGTGGTGCGGACCGGTTCCTTGTGGGTGACCTCGAAGCGTTCGGTGCCGTCCGTGAGGTAGTCCCACACCTCGCGGACCTTCGCGAAGTCGACGCCGACGCCGGTCGGTGTGGCGGTGAGCGAGGGCGCGTCGCGCATCGGCGGGTCGGCGGGGCGCAGCAGGCTGCCGGTCCAGCCGGCGTGCAGGGTGCGCGTCGCGGTACCGGTGTTGCGCAACTCGGCTCGTACGAGTGCGCTGCGCGCGGTGGCGAACCGCAGCTCCAGCGTGAGGCTCAGGCCGCGTCCGAGGTCGTAGGACTGGCGCAGCAGCCCGGGCAGCGAGGTGAACCGGGGTGGGCCTCCCGCGGCCAGGTCCAGGGTGTGTCCGCCCTCAGCGAGGCGCATGCGGCTGAAGGAGGTGCTCAGCCACCACGGGTATTCCTGGGCCATGTAGAGCGGCCCGGTGAAGCCTCCGTAGGCGGCGCGGTCGCCGTTTTCGGGCAGAGCGTAGGCGTGCCAGGCGCCGCGGTCGGCGAAGACGGTGACGGGGTTGTCGTCCTCGTCGTCACCGGGCAGGGCGGCGGTGGGGGTGCCGTGCAGATCGAGGACGTCCGCGTAGCGGGACGGCGGCTGCGGACGGGCCGCGGCGGAGGCGGCCTGCGGGGCGGTGAGTGCGGCCGCGGCGAGCAGCAGCGCGGTCAGGGCGTGCAGGGGTCGGTGTCCGGTCACTGGTCGGTCCCTCCGGTGGAGTCGGGGGCAGGGGCGACGCGGACGACCGCGGCGCCGAGCGGTTCGAGAACCACGTGGCCGTGAACGGCCTGTCCGGTGAGCAGATCGGTGCCGCCCGCGGCGTACGCGCCGGACAAGGGGATCCGTGCGGGCCGGTCACCGTGGTTGAGGAGGAAGAGGTAGGTGCCCCGCTCGCCGGCCCGGGTCGTCGCCTCGACGCCTGCGGGGGCGTCCAGGACGGGCTGAACGCCCGCTGCGGTGAGGGCCCGGTCGAGTACGTCGCCGATGTCCTCGCCGAGGTGGCAGCTCACGTACCAGGCGGTTCCGGAGCCGTGGTGGTTCCGGGTGACGGCCGGCCGGCCGGAGAGCGGGCCCGAGGTGTACGTGTCGGCGGTCTCGGCGCCCTGCGGCACGATCCACTCGGTCCACAACGCGGCCCGGGCTCCGGAGGCCAGGGCGGTCGTCTCCCCGTCGGGGACCGGCCAGAACTCGTCCACCGACAGGCCGAGCACGTCCCGCAGCGGGCCGGGTGCTCCCCCGTCGTGGATGTGGTCGTGCCCGTCGACGACGCCGCTGAACGGGCCGCACACGAGGTGGCCTCCGGCATGCACGTAGTCGGCGATCCGGCGGGCGTGCTCCGGGCGCAGGAGGTGCAGGTTGGGCGCGAGGACGGCCCGGTAGCCGTCGAGGACGGCGTGCGGGGGGACGAAGGTGATCGTGATGTTGCGGGCGTGCAGAGCCGTGTACCAGGGGCGCAGCAGGTCGGGCCAGCGCATCCGGGCCGAGGGGTGGTCGTCGGACTCCAGGGCCCACCAGGAGTCCCAGTCCAGGACGATCGCGGTGTCGGCGGTGAGGCGGCTGCCGGCGACTTCTGCGAGGCGGGCGAGTTCGGTGCCGAAGCGGACCGTCTCGCGCCAGCCGCGCGAGGCGGTGCCGCGGTGCGGCAGCAGGGCGCTGTGGTACTTCTCCGCTCCGGCGCGGGAGGCCCGCCACTGGAAGTACATGATGCCGTCGGCGCCTCGGGCCAGGGCCTGCAGCGACCACAGGCGTTGCAGGCCCGGCCGCTTGGGGACGTTCACCGGGCGCCAGCTGACCGCCGAGGGTGCCTGTTCGAGGAGCAGCCAGGGTGTACCGCCCTTGAGGGAGCGCATCAGGTCGTAGGTGAGGGAGGCGGTGATGTGGGCGCGCGGGTCGGCGGGGTCGGGGTAGGCGTCGTCGGAGACGAAGTCCTCGTGCCGGGCCCACTCCCAGTAGTCGAGCGCCTTGAACATCGACATGAAGTTGGTCGTGGCGGGGGTGTCCGGGCTGAGTTCGGTCAGGACGTCGCGTTCGGCGCGGTGCAGGGCGAGGAGCGCGTCGGAGCAGAACCGCCGCCAGTCGAGGAGCTGGGTCGGGTTGACCGGTCCGGGCGCGGTGCGCGGCGGTTCGATCTCGTCGTAGGTGGTGTAGCGCTGGGACCAGAAGGCGGTTCCCCAGGCGTGGTTGAGGGCGTCGATCGTGCCATGGCGTTCGCGGAGCCAGGCCCTGAAGCGGTCGGCCGAGCGGGGGCAGAAGCATTCCGTGACGTGGTCGCCGTACTCGTTGTGGATGTGCCACAGGGCGAGGGCGGGATGGTTCGCGTACCGCTCGGCGAGGGCCCGTGTGAGGCGCAGCGCGGCGGCCCGGTACTGGGGGGAGGAGGGGCAGTAGTGCTGGCGCGAGCCGAATTCGAGGCGTACGCCGTCCGCGGTGACGGGCAGGATCTCCGGGTGCGCGCGCACCAGCCACGCGGGCGGTGAGGCGGTGGCGGTGGCCAGGTCGACGGCGACGCCGTGGGCGTGCAGCAGGTCGA
Organism: Streptomyces sp. H51; assembly: GCF_035656535.1. Classification (NCBI taxonomy): domain Bacteria; kingdom Bacillati; phylum Actinomycetota; class Actinomycetes; order Kitasatosporales; family Streptomycetaceae; genus Streptomyces; species Streptomyces sp. H51. The sequence goes on along the minus strand of NZ_JAYMHD010000079.1, from coordinate 44,389 downwards.
GGAGCCGGTCGAACCAGGCGAAGTCCCAGGTGTCCGGGCCGGGTTGGAGCCGGGCCCAGGAGAACACGCCCACGGTCACCAGGGTGACCCCGGCCTCTCGCATCAGCCTGGCGTCCTCGGCCCACACCTCCTCGGGCCACTGCTCGGGGTTGTAGTCGCCGCCGTACAGGAGGCCGGGGATCCGGGTGAGACGGTCGCGGGCGGGGCGGCTCATCCCTTCACCGCCCCGCCGAGCAGTCCGGCCACGAACTGCCGCTGGAAGAGCAGGAAGAGTGCCATCAGCGGCAGTGTCGCGAGCAGCGAGCCGAGCATCAGCCCCGAGTAGTCGACATGGGACAGGCCGGTGAGGGTGTTGAGCGCGACGGGCACGGTGTACTTGTCCTCGGTGTTGAGGACGAGCAGAGGCCAGATGAAGCTGTTCCACTGGCCCATGAAGGTGAAGATCACCAGGGCTCCCAGTTGGGGTCGTACGCACGGAAGCACGACCCGGTAGAAGGTGCGCAGTTCCCCGGAGCCGTCGACGCGGGCCGATTCGACGAGTTCGTCGGGGAAGTCCACGAAGGCCTGCCGCATCAGCAGAATGCCGAAGGAGTTCGCGAGGAACGGCAGGATCACGGCCTGGTAGGAGTCGGTCCAGCCGAGGCTCGCCATCATCTGGAACAGCGGCACCAGGAGCACCTGGAACGGGATCATCATCGTCGCCAGCACCGCGCCGAGCAGCAGACGACGGCCGCGGAAGCGGTACTTGGCGAGGCCGTAGCCGCACATCGCGGAGATCAGCGAGCTGAGTGCCGTGTACACGACGGCGATCCCGACGCTGTTGAGGAGCACACGGCCGAATCCGATGGTGTCCTGGAGGCGCGCGAGATTGTCGAGCAGCCGTCCGCCGGGCAGGAACGGCGGCGGCGAGCGGAACAGTTCAGGGGTGGAGTGCGTGGCGGCGATCGCCATCCACACGAACGGCACCAGGCTGGCCACGGCCCCGAGGGCGAGCAGCAGCCGTACGAGGTTGCGGCCGGCGCGGCGGACCGGGTGGGCCCGTGCCGGTGCCGCGGGGAGTGCGCTCACCGGTGCTCCCTTCCGAAGACGAGGTACTGGACGAGGGAGACCGCGCCGGTCAGCGCGACGACGGCCCAGGCGATCGCTGCGGCGTAGCCGAAGTCGAGCTGCTGGAAACCGACTTTGTAGAGGTAGACGACAGGGGTGAGGGTCGCGTCGTCGGGACCGCCGCGGGTGAGGACGTAGTTCTCGTCGAAGAGCTGGAGGGTGCCGATGGTGGAGGTGACGAAGCAGAAGAGGACGACGGGCCGCAGCTGCGGCAGGATCACGCGGACGTAGGTGGTCAGGGTCCCGGCGCCGTCGATCGAGGCCGCCTCGTACTGTTCCTTGCCGATCGTCTGCAGCCCGGCGAGCAGGATGACGGCGTTGTATCCGGTCCAGCGCCAGGTGAGGGACACGATGAGCGAAACGCGGGCCCAGGCCGGGCTGTTGAGCCAGTCGACCGGACCGAGGCCGATCGCGCCGAGCAGCTGGTTCACGAGGCCGCCGTCCGTCTTGAGCAGGACCTGGAAGACGACGGCGTACGCGACGAGGGTGGTGACGGCGGGCAGGAAGTAGACCGCGCGCCAGGTGCCGCGGAAGCGGAGCCATGACTGGTTGAGCAGGACGGCGACGGCCAGTGCGAGGCCGATCATCACCGGGACCTGTACGGCGAGGATGAGGCCGGTGTTGGACAGCGACTCCAGGAACGCCGGGTCGTCGATCATCCGCCGGTACTGGCCCAGCCCGGCCCAGCGGGTGGTGCCCGCGTCCTCGGAGGTGAAGCTCTGCAGCAGGCTCGCACCCAGCGGATAGGCGAAGAAGAGCGTGAAGAGGACGGCTGCGGGGCCTGCGAAGATCCAGCCGGCCGGGCGGGGGCGCCGTCGTCCGCCGCGTGCCGCGGGAGGTGTGCGCACCGGGGTGCGGGGTCGGCCGAGGGTGCTGGGAGCGGCCATCGCGCTACTTCACCCTTCCGCGGCCGGTGGCTCTGGCGAGTTGACCGGCGGCCGAGTCCAGGGCGCGGCGTGGGTCCCGGCCGTGCAGCATCACCCCGCTGACGGCAGAGGTCATGATGTCGGAGGCCTTGGCGTCGTCCTTGTTGTTCTCGACCGGAGGGATGTTGCGGGCGAGGCGGGCGAAGACGGCGAGGGCGCGCTGTCCGCCGAAGTAGTCCTGCTTCTCGCTCAGATAGGGGTCGTCGAGGGCGGGCAGGTAGGCGGGGAAGAGACCTTCGTGTTCGAGCATGGAGATCTGGTTGGCCTTGCCGGTGAGCAGGAACTCGATGAAGGCCCAGGCCAGCCTCGGGTTCTTGCTCTGCGCGGGCACGCAGAGGGTGGATCCGCCGATGTTGGAGGTGCGGATGCCGTCGGCGGTGAAGCCGGGCAGCGGCACCACCCCGAACCTGCCTTTCAGCTCGGGCATGTCGGACAGGAGGGTGCCCGTCCACCAGGCGGCGGTGGGGGTCGTGGCGACCTTGCCCTCCTTGGTGCCGGTGACGAGTCCGTCCCAGCCCTTCTCGTAGGCCACGAGGCCCTCGTCGCTGAGGGTCTTCATGAGGGTCAGGGCCTTGACGGCCGCCGGGGTGTCGACGGCGACGCGTCCGCCCTCGAAGTAGGACTGCCCCTGCTGCTGCAGCAGCATCGGCAGGATCCCGGCGTCCGTGTGGTCCTGGATGAGCATTTTGTGACCGGTGGCCTTCTTGATACGGATGCCGGCCTCGACGTAGTCGTTCCAGGTGCGCAGGGAGCGGGGGTCGACGCCCGCGGCGCGGAAGTGGTCGGTGCGGTAGTAGAGGGCGCACGGGCCGATGTCCCAGGGCAGGGCGTACAGCCTGCCGCCGGGGCCGGTGACCGTGCGCCATGCCGCGCGGTCGAAGTCGCCGCCGTAGCGGGCGCCGAGGCTCGTCAGGTCGTAGAAGCCGGCCGGGAAGTTGCCGATGTAGCGCGGCATGTGGCTGCCCTCGACCGTGAGGACGTCCGGGAGGCCCGTGCCTCCGCGCAGGCCCACCGTGATCTTGTCGTAGGCGTTGTCGTAGCCGACGTCGACGATGTCGACGGTGGTGCCGGGGTGGCGCTGTTCGAAGTCGCCGGCGAGGCGCTTCATGGCCTTGGCTGCCACGTCCCAGGACCAGACGGTGATCCTCCCCTTGACCTTTCCTCCCTTTTCATCATTTTTCGCCCCGATGTCGCGGGCCTGTCCACTGCCGCTCGCGCCTCCCATGACACAGCCGCCGAGCAGGGTCGACGCCGTGGCCGCGAGGCCTGTGGCCAGGGCGGTCCGCCGCGTGGGTCTCATTGACACTCTTGCCTCCTGGAGCTGAATGCCTAATGCTGTATTCAGAACACTGAATGACAGCGCCCGCCGTCAAGATGTGTACATGCAAAGACTTCCGAGACCGGCCGGCCCGGCCGGACCAAGCTGACCCTGCCCGCGAAAGGCACGGCATGACGTCGTCCGAGAATTTTGTCCACCCCTACATCCCGAACTCAGTGCCGGCCGTGCGGCGGGCGATGCTCGACGAGATCGGCGCGGCGAGCACCGAGGACTTCTACGCCGACATCCCGGACGGGATCCGGCTGCACCGCCCCCTCGACCTGCCGGCTCCGCTGCGTTCGGAGGCCGAACTCGTCCGGCACATGGAGGGACTGCTCGCCCGCAACACCTCGACGCGGGAGGTCCTCAGCTTCCTCGGCTCGGGCTGCTACCAGCACCACGTGCCCGCGGTCGTGGACGAGGTGGTCAACCGCAGCGAGTTCCTCACCGCCTACGCGGGCGAGCCCTACGAGGACCACGGCCGTTTCCAGGCACTGTGGGAGTACCAGTCGATGATGGCCGAGCTGCTCGACGTCGAGGTCGTCAACGTCCCGGTGTACGACGGCTTCCAGGCCGCCGGGACCGCCCTGCGCATGGCGGGCCGCGTCACCGGGCGCCGCCGCGTGCTCGTCGCCACCGCGATCGACGCGGACAAGCTGTCGCGCATACGGGACTACCTCCGTCCCGACCATGACGTCACCGTGGTCCCGGTCGGCCCGGAGACGGGCTGCGCCGACCTCGACGCGCTGCGCGAGGAACTGGCCGCCGGTGACACCGCGGCCGTCTACGCGGACGCCCCGTCGGCCCTCGGCATCGTCGACGCGTCACTGCCGCGGCTCGCGGAACTCGCGCACGACGCGGGCGCCCTGTACGTCGTCGGCTGCAATCCGCTCACCCTCGGCGTGCTCGCGCCTCCCTCCGCGTACGGCGCGGACATCGCCTGCGGCGACATCCAGCCGCTCGGCATCCACCAGAGCTTCGGCGGCGGCAACGCCGGCTTCATCGCCACCCACGACGAGGAACGGCTGGTCGCCGAGTACCCCTCGCGTCTGTTCGGGCTCGCGCCCACCTCGGTGGAGGGCGAGTACGGCTTCGGCGACGTGGCGTACGAGCGGACCTCGTTCGCCCTGCGCGAGGAGGGCAAGGAGTGGGTGGGCACGGCGGCCGCGCTGCACGGCATCGGCGCCGGTGTGTATCTCGCCCTGATGGGACCGCAGGGCATGCGGGAGATCGGCGAGACGATCCTCGCCCACACCGCGTACGCCCGGCAGCGCCTCGCCCAGGTGCCCGGCATCGAGGTCCCGTTCGGCGACACGCTGCACTTCGCCGACTTCACCGTGCGCTACACCTGCGGCACGACCGCCGCCGAGGTACGCGCCGGCCTCCGGGAGCGCGGCATCTACGGCTCCGTGCCCACCGGCGAGCACGAGGCCGCCTTCTGCGTCACCGAAGTCCACTCCAAGGCCGACATCGACCGGCTCGCCACCGTCCTCGAGGAGATCGTCAAGTGACCGCCCACCACGCCCCCGTACCGGTCTCCCCGGAGGATGCGCGGATCGCGCCCAAGCCGCCGCTGCGCCGCTTCCAGCAGGCGTCCTGGGACGAGAAGCTGATCTTCGAACTCGGTTCACCGGGCGAACGCGGCGTCCTCGTCCCGGCGCCGGACCCCTCCGTGGCCCCGGCGGAGATTCCCCCGGCACTGCGCCGCGCCGAGCCGCCCGCCCTGCCCGAGATGTCGCAGCAGCAGGTCCTGCGCCACTACCTGCGTCTGTCCCAGGAGAACCTGGGCGCCGACCTCAACATCGACGTCGGCCAGGGCACCTGCACCATGAAGTACAGCCCCAAGGTCAACGACCAGTTCGCCCGCGACCCGCGCATCGCCGCACTGCACCCGCTCCAGGACGAGGACACCGTCCAGGGCGTCCTCGGCATCATCCACAGCCTGGAACTGCTCCTGAAGGAGATCTCCGGCATGGACCGGGTGTCCCTCCAGCCGGGGGCCGGCTCCGCCGCGATCTACACGAACGTGGCCATGATCCGGGCCTATTTCGCCGCGCGCGGCGAACTGGAGCAGCGCGACGAAGTCATCACGACGATCTTCTCCCACCCGTCGAACGCGGCCTGCGCCAAGACGGCCGGCTTCAAGGTCATCACCCTCCACCCGGACGCGGACGGCTACCCGGACATCGAGGCGCTCAAGGCCGCGGTCGGACCGCGCACGGCCGCGCTGCTGATCACCAACCCCGAGGACACGGGCATCTACAACCCGCGCATCGAGGAGTTCGTACGGATCGTGCACGAGGCGGGCGGCCTGTGCTCGTACGACCAGGCCAACGCGAACGGCATCCTCGGCATCACGCGCGCCCGCGAGGCCGGGTTCGACCTGTGCCACTTCAACCTGCACAAGACGTTCTCGACGCCGCACGCCTGCGGCGGGCCGGCCGCCGGCGCGTGCGCGGTGACGGAGGAACTGGCGCCGTATCTGCCGCGCCCCACGGTCGAGTTCGACGGCGAGCGCTACCGTCTGGACGACGACCGGCCCGAGTCGGTCGGAAAGATGCGGCCGTTCTACGGGGTGGTGCCGAACCTCGTGCGCGCGTACGCGTGGATCATGTCGCTCGGCGCCCAGGGGCTGCGCTGCGCCGCGGAGACGGCCGTCCTCAACAACAACTACCTGCTCCACAAGGTCCGGCAGATCCCGGGAGTCACGGTGCCGTACGCCCAGGGGCGGCCGCGCGTCGAACAGGTCCGCTACAGCTGGCAGAAGCTGCACTGGGACACCGGGCTGCACTCCGAGGACATCGGGCTGCGCGCCGCCGACTTCGGCACGCACTACTGGACGAGCCACCACCCCTACCTCGTCCCCGAGCCGATGACCCTGGAACCGACCGAGTCCTACACGCGCGCCGACCTCGACGAGTACGCGGCGATCCTCGCCGAGATCGCCCGCGAGGCGTACGAGTCCCCGGACACGGTCCGCACCGCCCCGCACCGTTCGACCATCCACCGGATCCGCCCGGAGGCCCTGGACGACCCGGCCACCTGGGCCGTCTCCTGGCGCGCCTACCGCCGCAAGATTCTCGGTGAGGCTGCCCGTTGACCAGGGTCGGCCTGGTGGTCAACCCGGTCGCCGGCCTCGGCGGCCGGGTCGGCCTGGGCGGCACCGACGGCCCCGAGAACCGCCACCGCGCCCTCGACCTGGGCGCGAGACCCCTGGCGGGGGAACGGGCGGCCGCGGCACTGCGCGAACTGCGGGCACGGTCCGGCACCGGTGCCCCGGGTGACGCGGTCACGGGGCCGGGCGGTGGTCTCCCCGGCGCGGAACCGGAAATCGTCACCGCCGCCGGCGCCATGGGGGCCGGCTCCGTCGCCGCGGCCGGGCTGACGGCGCGGGTCGTGTACGCCCCGGGGGCCGGGGACGAGACCTCGGCCGAGGACACCGTCGCCGCCGTGCGGGCCGTCGTCGCCGAGGGAGTCGACCTGCTGCTCTTCGCCGGCGGCGACGGAACCGCCCGGGACGTGCTCGCCGCGCTCGACGGGGTGCGCTGCCCGGTGCTCGGGGTGCCGACCGGCGTCAAGATGCACTCGGCCGTGTTCGGCGTCAGCCCGCGCGCGGCGGGCGAGGTGGCCGCCGCGTGGCTCGCCCGCTCCGGCTCCGTACGCCTGCGCGACGCCGAAGTGATGGACCGGGACGAGGACGAACTGCGCGCGGGGCGCGTCGCCTCCCGCCTCTACGGCTGGCTCTCCGTCCCCGACGTGCCGGTGCGCGTCCAGCAGCGCAAGACCGGCAGCACGGCCGGTACGCCGGAGGCGGTCGGCGGCATCGCCGCCGAGGTCGCCGAGCGTGTCGGCGAAGGACTGCTGGCACTCGGCCCGGGCAGCACCACCCGCGCCGTGGCCGCCGCGCTGGGGGCCGACGTCTCCCTCACCGGGGTCGACGTGCTCGCGCTGCGGCCCGGCCGGCCGGCCGAGGTCGTTCTGCGCGACGCCGGGGAGGACGCCCTCCTCGCGGCGGGGCCCCGCTGGATCGCCCTCTCCCCCATCGGCGGCCAGGGCTTTCTTCTCGGCCGCGGCAACCAGCAGATCTCGCCGCGGGTGCTGCGCGCGGCAGGCGGCCGGGACCGGCTGCTCGTACTGTGCACCGAAGAGAAGCTGGCGTCTCTGAGCGGACGGCCTCTCCTGCTCGACACGGGCGACGAGGCGCTGGACGCCGAGCTGACAGGCCACCTGCCCGTCATCACCGGCCGGCGCCGCACATCGCTGTACCGCCTGACCACCTGACCACCTGACCGTCCGAGCGCTCGAAACCGCGCCCCCGTACACCATGAAGGAACCCTCATGATCACTCTCGACGGCAAGCGTGCCATCGTCACCGGCGGAGCCACCGGCATCGGCCGGGCCACCGCTCAGGTCCTCGCCGAACTCGGCGCCCGCGTCGTCATCGCCGACATCGACCCGGACGGCGGCGAGCGGACCGCCAGGGACACCGGCGGTGTCTTCGTCCGCTGCGACGTCTCGCGGCGCGAGGACTGCGAGGCCGTGGCCGCCGCCGCGCGGGAACACTTCGGCGGCGTCGACGTGCTGTTCAACAACGCCGGCGTCATCCGCCGCTCCACCGTCTGCGAGATCACCGAGGACGACTGGGACCTGGTGATGGCCGTGAACGTCCGCTCCATCATGCTGATGAGCCGCCTGGTGATTCCCGGCATGGCAGCGCAGGGCGGCGGCTCGATCATCAACACCGGATCGGGATGGGGCATTTCGGGCGGCGGTCGGGCCATCTCCTACTGCGCCTCCAAGGGCGCCGTCGTCAACATGACCCGCGCCATGGCCATCGACCACGGTCCCGACAACATCCGCGTCAACTGCGTCTGCCCCGGCGACACGGCCACCGGCATGCTGGCCGAGGAAGCCCGGCAACTCGGCGAGAGCTCCGACGCGTTCTACGCCGAGGCCGCCGACCGGCCCCTCGGCAGGATCGGGCAGCCGAGGGACATCGCCCAGACCGTGGCGTTCCTGGCGTCCGACGCGTCGTCGTTCGTGAGCGGGGCGATCATCCCGGTCGACGGCGCGGGTACCGCGTGACTCGCCGTTAACGGATAATCGACCGACGGAAGAGGAGGGCTGCCCCACATGCCAATCGAGAACCGCCCGCTGCGCGAACAGGTCAAGGAGGAACTGATCAAGCGCCTCGGGCGCGGCACGATCGCCACCAATGAGCCGATCAACGAGGGGCAGCTCGCCACCGAACTCGGGGTCAGTCGCACTCCGCTGCGCGAGGCGTTGATCACGCTCGAGCGCGAGGGCGTCATCACCAGCGAGCGCGGCAAGGGTTTCCGGTTCACGCCGTTGAGCGCGCAGGAGTTCCGTGACCTGACCGCGATCGTGGCGGCGCTGGAGGCGCTGGCCCTGGAGTCCAGCGACCCGGAGCACCTGCGGGCGACGGCACCCCGACTCCTCGAGGAGGCGCGGGCCTTCTCCGCGCCGCAGGCTCCGCACGACGTCATAGAGCGCTACGACGACGCATGGCACGACCTGCTCCTGTCGGGCTGCACCAACGACCGGCTGATGCAGCTGATCACCTCGCTGAAGGTGACGATGCACCGCTACGAGCGGGTGGCCCTCGGCGACCAGGACATCCTGGAGCGCTCCGCCGTGGAGCACGAGCGGATCGCGCAGTGTCTGCAGCGCGGCGACACCGACGCGGCGGTGGCGGCGCTCAAGGAGAACTGGAACAGCGGGATGCACCGGATCCTGGAGCATCTCACGGACTGAGGCCACCCCCGGGGGCCGCGGCCGGCCGGCGAGCGTCCGCGCCGGGCCGTCCCGGCGCGCCCCGCCGATGTCGTCGGCCTCGGCGCACCGGTGCGCCCGGTGGTGCCCGGCTGTTCCGCACAGAGCGATATGACGCCCACCCGGCCGCCCTGACCTGGCACCACGGCATGCTCAGCCGGGGCCCCGTCAGCTGCCGGTGCGGTGGAAAGCCGCGTCCGGGCGGTCGGCCGACCGCCACGACACACCGCATCGGCAAGGTTGGGCTCCACCGCGACCAGCGGAATCACCACCCCTGGCACCTGACCGTCGCGGTGGCCGCACGGTGGTGCGGGCCAGGACGGACGCCGGCGCACCGGTCGTCCGCCTGCGGCACGGGGCCGGCTCGCAGAGCACACCGGTCGCGGCCCGCCCGACGACAGAGGGGGGCGCGGCATGCGGCAGTCCGCGCGTCGGCGGGCGCCGCCGGCCCCGCGGGCGGGCGCCCGCGGGGCCGGAAGGTACGGCCGCGCGCCGGGTCAGCGGGTGCGGCCCGTCACACGCCACGCCGCGGGCAGCAGTGCGCTCGCGGCCAGTGCCTTGAGGACGTCACCCACGAGGAACGGCACGAGGCCGTGGGCGACGGCCCAGCCGAGCGACTGGTGGGTGACCAGGGCGAGCACGGGGACCCCCAGCGCGTAGACGGCCAGCGAACCGGCGACGTACGTCAGCAGGGTGCCGCGCAGGCTCCGGTCGGCGCCCCGCTGGGCGAGCGCCCCCACGAGGTAGCCGGCCACGACGAACCCGAGGAGGTAGCCGCCGGTCGCGCCGAGGACGGCGGGCATGCCGCCGGTGGCACCGGAGAAGACCGGCAGCCCCACGGCACCGGCGGCGAGATAGACCAGCTGGCTCAGCGCGCCGCGGGTGGCGCCGAGGGCCGCCGCGGTCACGAGCACGGCGAACGTCTGCAACGTGACGGGCACCGGTGAACCGGGCACCGGCACCGAGATCTGGGCGGCGAGGGCGGTGAGCCCGGCGGCGCCGACGACGAGCACGGCGTCGCGGGTGCGGCTGCGCGCCCAGAGGTCGACGAGCGCGCCCCTTCGAGGGGCGGCCTGTGCGAGGGAACTCATGGTGGCGGGAATCCTTTCGGACTGTGTGGAGGGGGCAGCGGGTGGGTCAGGACGGCTGGGGTGGGGTCAGCGCCGTGCGCAGCTGTCGGACGCGCTCCGCGGCCGCTGCTCTGGCGTCCAGCGCCTGCTCCATGGACACCGGGCGGAAGCGGGTGCGGGTGCCGGGCGCGGACTGGCCGACGATGTCGAGATCGGCGCTGATCACCGTTGCGACCATGGCGTAACCGCCGCCGGAGACGGCGTCGCGGTGCAGGATGATGGGCTCCACTCCCCCGGGCACCTGGATGGAGCCGAGCGGGTATCCGGCGTCCACGATGTTCGACGGGTCGGATCCGGCGCCGAAGGGCTGCACCCGTTCCTCCCACTCCAGCGTCCCGCCGCTGTACCGGAAGCCGATCCGGTCCGCCACCGGCGTCAGGGTCCACGTGGTGTCCAGCAGCGAGGCGAGGCCCGTAGGGGTGAGCCGGTGGTCGTACAGGCCGATCATGACGCGCAGGTCGAGTTCGCGGGACAGCACGGGACGCAGGTGCTCGGGCACGACCAGTCCCGGCCGGCCGCCGCCGGTACCGACGGGCAGCACGTCCCCTGCCCGCAGCACACGGCCCTCGAACCCGCCGAACGACCCGAGGGCGTACGTCGACCGGCTGCCCAGCACCGGCGGCACGTCGACACCCCCGGCCACGGCGATGTAGATCCGGGCGCCCTGTTCCAGGTAGCCGAAGGAGAGCACGTCGCCGGCCGCGACGCGGAAGGACTCCCACTGCGGTGCGGGGCGGCCGCCCACCAGGACCGGCATCCGGGCACCGGTGACGGCCACCAGCGCGGGTTCGGTGAAGCGCAGCTCCGGCCCCATGTAGGCGGTCTCGATCAGGGCGGCGCCGTCCTCGTTGCCGACCAGCAGGTTCGCGGCCAGTGCGGAGTACAGGTCGACCGCGCCCGACGGCGGGATGCCCACCGAGTAGTAGCCGGGACGGCCCTGGTCCTGGACGCTCGAGGCAAGCCCGGGGTTGACGATCTCAATGGCCATAAAGGGCCTCCAGCAGTGTGGCGTTGTAGGCGTCCGGGCCTGCCAGGAAGCCGCGCAGGCTGAAGTCGACCGGGCTTTGGCGGTAGCGGAAGGTGCCCGCCGCGACATCCGCCTTGATGCGCTCGTACTCGCCCTCGTCGATCGGACGGAACTTCACGATGTCGCCGGGCCGGAAGAAGACCATGAAGTCCTCGAAGTCGGGCAGTTTCCGGGCCGGGTCGAAGATCGGCACCGGGGTGACGCCGAACATCTGGTAGCCGCCGGCGCCGCGCACGGAGTAGATGCAGGAGAAGCAGCCGCCGTACCCGACGGTCAGCGCCGGTGTGTCGGTGCGGGGGCGCAGGTACTTGGGGACTTCGAGCTGCCGCTCCTGCGGGACCATCTGGAAGAGGAAGGGGAGTCCGGCGACGAAGCCGACCATCGACGTGATCCACGGCGAACCGGAGTGGCGGTCGATGAACGCCTGCACCGAGGGCAGTCCGTTCTCGATCGCCGCGAATTCCAGGTCGTTGCCCTCCGGCCGCTGGTGGCGGTCGCGGAACCGGGCCCCGGTCTCGTTGGTGAACGGGTCGTCGTACCAGACGGGCACCTCGACGATGCGTGTCTCGAGCGTCAGCGACGGCGCCTCACCGACCTCCCGCTCCACCTGCCGGACGGCTGCCTCCAGTGCCGCGGGGGCGATGACGTCCGGGTCGAACCGCACCATGAGGGAGGCGTTGGCAGGGCAGATGTCGACCACGCCCGGCGGCTTCCGGCTGTGCAGCAGTCTGGCCATGGCCATCGCCCGGAAGTTGACCTCGAGGCTCATGGCCTCGTCGAGTCGGACGACGAGGTGCTCGTCCCCGCCCCACGAGTAGTGGCTGCCGATGGGCGCACTCACGCGGTCCTCCCGGTGCCGTCGTGTCCGGAGGCACGGCCGGCCAGCCGGCTCTCCAGGAATGTCGTGTGGTAGTCCGCTTCGACGAACTCCGGCAGGTCGGCCAGAGCACGCAGGAACGGTGCCGTCGTGGCCACTCCCTCCACCTCGACCTCGTCGAGTGCCCGGCGGGCGCGTGCCAGGGCGGTCTCGCGGGTGTCGCCCCAGACGATCAGCTTGGCGATGAGGGAGTCGTAGAACGGGCTGACCTGGCCGCCTTGCTCGCAGCCGGAGTCGACGCGCACGAACGGCCCCCCGGGCATCCGCATCGCGGTGATCGTGCCGGGGCTGGGCATGAACCCCAGGTCGGGGTTCTCGGCGTTGAGCCGGAACTCCATGGCGTGTCCGCGCAGTTCCACCTCCTCCTGGGTGAAGGACAGGGAGGCGCCCGCGGCGACCGTGAGCTGTTCACGCACCAGGTCCCTGCCGGTGACCATCTCGGTGACCGGGTGCTCGACCTGGATGCGGGTGTTCATCTCGATGAAGAAGAACTCCTCCCGCACGGAGTCGTAGAGGAACTCCACCGTCCCGGCGCCGGAGTAGGACACCTCGGCCGCCAGGCGCACCGCTGCCTCGGTCATGGCCTGGCGGACCCGTGCGGGAAGGCCGGGCGCGCACGCCTCCTCGACGATCTTCTGCCGGCGGCGCTGCAGGGAGCATTCGCGCTCGCCCAGGTGCAGGAAGTGCTCGCCGTCGCCGAAGACCTGTACCTCGATGTGGCGGGCCCGGGGCACGAACCGCTCGAGGTAGACCTCGCCGCTGCCGAACGCCGCCGCCGCCTCGGCCTGGGCGAGGGGGAGCGCCGTACGCAGCTCGTCCGGGCTCTCCACGATCCGGATGCCGCGGCCGCCGCCGCCGGCCGCCGCCTTCACCGCGATCGGATAGCCGACACGCTCGGCGGCCTCCAGGGCATCGCTCAGGTCGGTCACCGCGCCGTCGGAGCCGGGTACCGTCGGCACGCCTGCGCGGGCGGCGGTGGAGCGGGCCAGCGCCTTGTCGCCCATCAGCCGGATCGCCTCGGGAGAGGGACCGACGAACGTCATTCCCGCGTCGGCGACCTGCTGGGCGAACGCGGCGCGCTCGGAGAGGAATCCGTAGCCGGGGTGTACGGCGTCCGCCCCGGACCGGGCGGCGGCGGACAGGACCGCGTCGCTGTCGAGATAGCTGCGGGCCGCGGGAGCGGGGCCGATCACCACGTGCTCGTCGGCCAGACGCACGTGCAGGGCGTCGGTGTCGGCCTCGCTGCAGACCGCGACGGTCCGCACGCCGAGTTCGCGGCCCGCCCGTATGACGCGCACGGCGATCTCGCCTCGGTTGGCCACCAGGAGTTTGCGCATGTCGTCGTCAGCCCGCCTCGATGGTCGCGACCGGGTCTCCGGGACCGAGCAGCGCGTCGTTCTCCGCGATGAAGGCGGTCACCCTGCCCGGGGCTCCGGCCTTGACCTCGGCGAACTGCTTCATCACCTCGATGATTCCGATGGTCTGGTCGGCGGTGACGGTTGCGCCGATCTCGGCGAACGGCGGCCGGCCCGGTGCCGGGCACCGGTAGAAGACGCCCGGCATGGGGGAGCGCACAGTGTGCTCGGACATGGATGTCCCTTCAGGGTCTGCTTCGTTGTCTGTCGGGGAGTGCTCAGGCCGACTGGATGACCTGGCGTACGGCGGTGGCCACTTCGACGGCGTTCGGGGTGTCGGAGTGCACGCAGATGCTGTCGAAGCGAACGGGTATGCGCCGGCCGGAGTCCGTCTCGACCAGACCGTCGGTCAGCGCGAGCCGGGCGCGGTCGGCGGCGAGACGGGGCGCCGTGGCGTGGGGGCGGCGGACGATGGCGAGGCTGCCGTCGTACCGGTATCCGAGGTCGACGTAGAACTCCGCGACGAAGGGGACGCCGCGCCTCGCCGCGACGCGTTCGTGCGCGGTCCCGGCCATGCCGTAGACCGGGACACCGTACTGCACGGCCACATCGCAGATGGCGTCCATCAGTTCCTCGTCGCGGGCCGCCATGCCGTAGAGCGATCCGTGCGGCTTGATGTGGCGCAGCGGCACTCCCTCGGCGTCCAGGTAGCCCTTGAGCGCCGCGACCTGGTAGAGGACCAGGGCGCGCACCTCGTCGGAGAACAGCTTCATCTCCCGGCGCCCGAAGCCCACCGCGTCGGGCAGACCGGGGTGGGCGCCGATGGCGACCCCGGCGGCGGCCGCCTTCGTCACCGTCTGGTGGATGCCCACCGGGTCGCCGGCGTGGAACCCGCAGGCCACATTGGCGGCGTCCACCAGCGGTAGCAGGGCGTCGTCGTTGCCGAACGAGTGAATGCCGAATGATTCACCCAGGTCGGAATTGAGACTTACAGGCATTATCACACCTTATGGGGTAGTAGGGGGATGCGATGGGGAAGCCGCGCTCGCCGAGGCGGCGACGGCGTCGAGGACCGGGGTCGGCGGCCGGCCGGCCAGTACCCCGGCCACATCGAGGCGGGGGCCCGGCAGGGACAGGAGCACCTGCCACAACTGGCTGACGGTGGTCACCACGACGCTCCGGCCCGTCCCCGAACGGACCACCCACGCCCCGATCGAGCAGGTCACCCGCGCGGGATGGCCACACGTGCCCAGCACGTCGTTGACGATCCGGGCGGCCTCCCAACGGGCACGGCCGGTGCAGAAGATGCCGGACCAGGCGTCGGTCGCCACGGCCCTGCCACAAGCGCCACACACGGTTCGCTCCTACGGCATGACGTCGCCGGAGTTGGGCCCCAGCGTCTGGCCGACGAACAGGTCACCGCCGGGGGACGAGGCCAGCAGCACCGCGGTCGGCGCGACCTCCTCGGGCGTCCCGAACCGCCCGAGCGGCAGCTCGGCGCGCTTCGCCCGCTTCCAGTCCTCGGATATCCCGTCGACCAGAGGCGTTTCGATGGGGCCGGGGGCAATGGCGTTGACCAGCACCCCGTCCCGGGCCACCTCCAGGGCCAGGGCCTTCGTCAGGCCCAGGACGCCCGCCTTGGCCGCGCAGTAGTGCGTCAGCGACGCCCCGCCCTTGATGGCCAGCTGGGAGGCGATGTTGATGACCCGGCCGTGACCGCGGGACACCATCCCGGGAACCACGTACCGGCACATGAGGAACACCCCGGTCAGGTCCACGTCGATGGTCTGCTGCCACTGTGCCGCCGACATCTCCACCAGCGGGCTCTGGGTCAGGATGCCTGCGGAGTTGACCAGGACGTCGATCCGGCCCAGCAGCTGCTCGGCCGCGGCGACGGCACACCGGACCAGTTCCTCGTCGGTGACGTCGGCGGCGACGCCGCCGACCGCGCCGATGGACCGCGCGGTCCGCTCGGCCGCTCCGGCGTCGTGGTCGAGCACGACCACCCGCGCCCCGGCGGCGACGAACGCCTCGGCGATCGCCCGTCCGATGCCACTGGCGCCACCGGTGACCAGGGCCGTCCGGCCGGTCAGGTCCGCGATCGCGCTCATGCGCGCATCTTCACGGTCAGGCCGCCGTCGACGACGAGTTGCTGGCCGGTGACGTACCCGGCCTGCGGTGAGGTGAGGAACCGGATGACGTCGGCGACCTCGTCGGGCTGCCCCACCCTGCCGAAGGGGATGTCACCGCCCGCGCGGAGGAGGCCCTCCGGGCCGAGGGAGTTCACCGGGTCGGAGGACTGGGGGGTCTCGATGAGCCCGGGTATGACGGCGTTGACGCGGATGCCACGGGGAGCCAGCTCCACCGCCAGGCTGCGGCACAGTCCGAGCACCCCGGCCTTGGCCGCGGCGTAGTGAGCGTGGTCCTCCCATCCGTAGACGCCTCCCGCGATGGACGAGACGGCGACCATCGCGGAACCCTCACCCATGTAGGGGGCACACGACCGGAAGGTCCGCAGCACACCGGTCAGGTCGACGGAGAGCATGTCGTCCCACGCCTCGTCGGTGAGGTCGGCCAGCGGGGCGCGCCGCAGGACGCCGGCGTTGGCCACCGCGTAGTCGATCCGCCCGAAGGCCGCGTGTGCGCTGCGTGCCAGTTCGTCGACCTGAGCGCTGTCGCGGACGTCGACCTCGACCACCAGCCCCTCGCCGCCGGCGGCCTCCGCCTGGCGCAGCGTCTCGTAGGGGTCGTGCGGATCGCCCGGGAAGGTACCGATCACCACGCGTACGCCCTGGCGGGCATAGCCGACCGCGAGGGCCCGGCCGATCCCGCTGGCCGCTCCGGTGATGACCGCGACACCCGACGCGAGGCCACCGCCCTGCGTCTGTGCTGCCATGGTGTGAGCCTTTCTCAGAATTCTGTGCGATGTGCGATGTGCCATGTGCGATGTGCGAGGCCTCGTGGTCACCGGGGCCTGCGGGGAAGGGAGGCCTCCGGGACCCCTGAGGTCTGCGAGGTCTGCGAGGTCTGCGAGAGGGAACGGCGCCGGTGGGTGGAGAGGGCCCCGCCCACCGGCCCCGTGAACGGCCGCGCGCCGTGGTGAGCGGTCAGTGCTCCAGGCGGGCGACGGGCTTGGCCAGCAGCATCAGCGCCCCGGAGAGGAACGTGCCGACCGCGCCGACCCAGAGCGCCGCCGTGCCGGTGCCCCAGGCAGCCGCCGCTCCGGTGAAGAGGAACCCGCCGAGGATGGTGCCGGGCTGGCTCATCGCGCCGATGATCACCGTGCCGGTGCCACGGCAGTCCGTCGGGTAGCACTCCCCCATGTAGAACATGATCGCGGCGTACGGGCCCACCAGGAAGAACAGCCCCAGGGCGTAGGTGGTCACGATGAGTGCCGTGCTGGTGACCAGCGGGGAGAGCATCGCCGCGAAGGCCGCACCGGAGATCATCCACCCGATGACGATGGTCCGCTTGCGCCCGATGCGGTCGCCCAGCCAGCCGTGGAAGATGTATCCGAAGTAGGCGCCCAGGTTGATGACGATGAGCATCCAGAACGCGGTGCTCAGCTGCACGCCCTTGGCGTTGGCCAGGATGGAACTCCCCAGCACGCTGAAGATGTTGATGCCGAAGAAGTTCACGATCCACGCCAGCGAGAGCACGATCGTGTTCCTGCGCAGCTCGGGCTGGAAGATCCGGGCGATCGGGGCGCTGTCGGTGTGCTCCACGCCGTACTCGGCAGCCATCTCCTCGGCCTCGCGGGTCTTCCCCTCGGCCTTGAGCCTGGTCAGCTTCTGGTGCAGCTCGAACTGCGGGGTCTCCCGCAGTTTCCTGCCGATCGTGATGATCAGCACGACCGCGGGAAGGCTCGCGACCAGGTACATCGCACGCCAGCCCATCGAGTCCAGCAGGACGAGTGCCAGAGCGCTGGACAGCAGGAAGCCGAGCGGCCAGCCGCCCTGGACGATGCCGTACCAGAACCCGCGGCGCTCCCGCTTCTTCTCGTCCTCGGTGATCGAGAACACCTCGTTGAGGTAGGTCGCGTTCACCGACTGCTCGGAGAAGCCGAGGCCGCCGAGCGACCGTACGCCGACCATGCTGGCGATGCTCGTCAGCCCCATCTTCGCGGGGGTGATGGCGGTCAGCAGGGAGGCCACGGCGGTGCCGCCGATGGTGACCATCATGCCGCGCCGGCGCCCGAGCCGGTCGATGACCGGTCCGACACCGAAGGCGATGATCGCGGTGCCGATGGCGATGAGCGTGTTGACCAGGTAGGCCGTCGACGCGGTCCAGCCGAAGTCCTTCTGCATCACCGGGAGCAGGGTCCCGAACAGGCCGTAGTCGAAGACCGCGACGGTCCAGGCCAGCAGCGCCAGGACCACGGCCGTGTTGGTCTGCTTCCGGGTGAACGCCGGGAACTGCCGCCGGCCGCGCGCCGGTGCCGACTCGGGCGTGTCGCCCGTCGGTGAGACCGTCTCGCTGTTCATCTGGTCTGCCCCTTCCACGGGTGACGGGCGGCGTAGTCGTCGGCGATCTGGTCGAACGTGACCCAGCGGACGCCTTCGTGGCCGTTGATGTGCTCGATGAGCCGCTCCAGCATGAGCAGCACCTGCGGACGCCCGGCGACGTCCGGATGGATGGTGAAGGTGACGGCCGCGTAGTCCATCTCCCGGTGGACCCAGTCGAACTGGTCCCGCCACATCTGCTCGATGTCCCGCGGGTTGACGAAGCCGTGGCTGTTCGGGCTGGCCTTGATGAACATCATCGGCGGCAGGTCGTCCAGGTACCAGTTCGCCGGGATCTCGATGAGTTCGGTCTCCTCGCCGCGGACCAGCGGCTTCATCCAGTCCTCGGCCCGGGCGGTGTAGTCGATCTTGGTCCAGCTGTCGCCGACCCGCACGCGATAGGGCGTGAAGTCGTTGTGCATCAGCGAGTGGTCGTACTTGATACCCCGTTCGAGCAGGAGCTCGTTGGTCACCGGCGAGAACTCCCACCAGGGCGCGACATAGCCGGTCGGACGCCGGTCGGTGACCCTCTCGATCAGGTCGATGCAGCGGTCGAGGACCGCGGCCTCCTGGGTGCGGGTCATCGCGATCGGGTTCTCGTGGCTGTAGCCGTGCACGCCCACTTCGTGTCCACCGTCGACGACCTGGCGGAACTGGTCCGGGAAGGTCTCGATCGAGTGGCCGGGCACGAACCAGGTGGTCTGCAGGTCGTACCGGGAGAACAGGTTCAGCAGACGCGGTACACCGACCTCGCCGGCGAACATGCCGCGGGAGATGTCGTCCGGGGAGTCCTCGCCCCCGTACGACCCCAGCCAGCCGGCGACGGCGTCGACATCGACGCCGAACGCGCACAGGATTTCCTTGGGCAAGGTCGACTCCTTCCATCACCCGGCCACCGCGGCCGGGAGTCGTGTGTCCAGCGGCTGGGTTCAGCCGGTGGTGTAGGCGGCCAGCGCCTCCCGCACCGCGCGCGGGTCGGCGTGGACTCCCAGGAGCGCCGCGAGCAGCACCCGGGCCTGGGGCGGACGCAGCACCCCGGTGGGGACGGCGCCCGCGGCGAGTAGGTCGGCGCCGCCGCCGTTGCCGTAGATCGAGGCGACGGGCCCGGCGGCGACCCGCGTGGACGTGGCCACCACGACCCCCGAGGCCGTCAGTTCGGACACCGCCTCGCAGATCTCGGTGTTGGCGTTGCCGGCGCCGGTGGCCTCCAGCACGATGCCGCGCGCGCCCGCGGCGGCGAAGGCGCGCAGGGCGGTCGCGTCCGCGCCGGGATAGCACGCGACGATGTCGACGCGCGCGCGGGAGGGGTCCATGGCCGCCAGGTCCAGCCGCAGCCGCGGCCGCGATGCCTGTGAGAGGTGGACGGTCCCGCCGCGCACCCAGCCGAGCAGCCCGCCGTCGGGGGAGGCGAACGTGCTCGATGCCGTGGTGTGGCTCTTGCGCGTCCCGCCCGCCGCGAACACCGAGCCGTCGAAGACGATCAGTGTGCCCAGCCCCCGGCTCGACGGCTGCGCGGCCACCGTGACGGCGTCGGAGAGGTTGCGCGGCCCGTCGCTGTCCGGTGCGTCCGCGGGCCGCTGAGCGCCGGTGAGCACCACCGGACGCTCGTCGTGCAGGAAGAGGTCGAGGAAGAGCGCCGTCTCCTCCGCCGTGTCCGTGCCATGTGTGATCACCAGGCCGGCGACGTCCTCCTCGCGCAGATGCTCCTGGGCCCGCAGCGCGAGCGTCCGCATCCGCTCCAGGGTCATCAGGTAGCTGCCGATCCGGAACACGTCGTCGACCTGGACCCGGACGCCGTCGGCCGCGGCCAGCCGCTCCACCAGCTCGGCGCCACTGGCGCGCGCGACGGCTCCGCCTGTGGCCTTGCTCCGGGTGGCGATTGTCCCGCCGGTCGCGAGCACCATGACGGTCCGCACCGATACCTCCTGAGATCTCCCGGTCTTGCCCGACCGATATGTCCGCGCGAACGTTTGCGCCGAACGATTGCGCATATAAAATGCGACCCGAGGGCAGGCGTCAAGCCATCTGGGGGAAAATGTTGGCGAGTGGAGAGGAAGGCAGGAATGGTCGAAGGTTCTACGGGGGGGCAGCTTCCACACATAGATGCTGCGGGACGGGCCACCCTGCGCACGGTCGCCGAGCTCGCCGGCGTCCATGTGTCGACAGTTTCGCGGGTCCTGAACAGGACGATGGGCACCGGCGTCCGGATGGCCGGGCGGGAGACCGCCGACCGTATCCGGCGCATCGCGGAGGAAGTCGGCTACACGCCCAACCCGCATGCGACGAGCCTGCGCACCCAGCGCAGCAACCTCGTCGGGGTGCTCGTCCCGCAACTCGTCGACATGGTGCTGGCCACCATCTACGAGGGCATCGAGGAGGCGTGCGCGGCGTCGGGGTTCTCCGCGTTCGTGGCCAACACCGGTGACGACCCGGTGGCGCAGCGCCAGCGCACCGAGATGGTGCTCGCCCGTCGAGTGGACGGGATGATCTTCGGCGACGCACATGTGGACGGGCGCTTCCTGAACGAAGTGGCCGGGCGTGGCGTGCCGTTAGTGCTGGTCTCCCGGCGGGCCGACGCACACCCGTCGGTGACCTGCGACGACTACCGGGGCGGTCAGCTGGCCGCCGAGCACCTGCTGCAGCTGGGCCACCGCCGGGTCGGGGTCATCGCCGGTGAGCCGTACGCCAGCACGGGCATCGACCGCACCGCGGGCTTCCGGGACACCTACGCAGCCGCGGGGATCAAGGTGCCGGCCTCCAGGATCCTGCATTCCCGCTTCGACACCGGTGGGGGCCGCGAGGCCATGCAGCGGCTGCTGGCCGGGCGCACCAGGCCCACCGCGGTGTTCGCCGTCAACGACTTCGCCGCGATCGGCGCCATGGAGGCATCCCGCAACGCGGGACTCACCGTCGGCACCGACATCGCGGTCATCGGGTTCAACGACGTGCCGCTCGCGGGATCCCTGCCCATCGGACTGTCTACCGTCCGGTCCCCCATGCACGACATGGGAGTGCGTGCGGCCCAGCTGCTCATGAAGCGGCTCGCGGGCGAGGACGTCGAATCCGAGCGGTTGCCTCCCGCCCTGGTCGCACGCGCCTCCACACTGGGCTGACACACGCAGGTGGGCCGCCGTCGCGATGGCGTCGGCGGCCCGGCCGGGGCGGTCACGAAAGTGCTCGTAGGTGTGACCGCCGCCGCACGGGAGGCAGGTGCGCTCATCGCGGGCCCGGCGGATCGAACGTGCAACTACCGTGAAGGAACGGCGGTTTCGCCGGCGGACCGTCCGCGCCGGACGGCAGGACCCGAGGGGCGGCGTCCTGTACCGGGTGTGACGGGCGAAGCAACCGCCGACCCGCACACGTGAAAGGTGTGAACGCCGTGCGAAGCGAGCCGGCACACTCGCTTCGCCGAGGTGAGCACGTGCTTTCGGTCGGCATCTCCACCCACCGCGTCGAGGCGCTCACCCGGTCCGGGGCGACGGCGCTCGTGACACCACGGCACCGGAGGAGCGGCGCGCTCCTCCGGTGCCACGCTGTGGACCGGCCCGGATCAGCCGGCCGCCGGGGCGGTTTCCTCGTCGATCTCCTCCCCGCTGAGGAGAGCCGCCGCCCGGTCCATGACGTGGGGCTTGCGGCTGCGCAGCACGAGCATGTAGGCGACGCCGGCGAGGATCAGCAGGACGGTCAGCACCGGCAGGTAGCTGTACGGTGCGGCCTGACCCGGCTGGAAGTCGCCCCAGAAGGGGATGACCAGCACCAGGACCCCCACGACCGGCGAGATCAACCGGGAGAAGACGTGGCCGCGTTCGCCGGCACGGCGGTCCTTGACCCACTCGACGACCAGGGCGACGTTGGTCACCATGTACATCAGCAGGAAGCCGATGGTGCCGTAGGTGCCGAGGAAGCCCGCGGCCGTTCCCGGATCGGTGAACAGCGTGGAGACCACGCCGATCGCCACGCTGGGCACCACGAAGCCGACGACGGCGACCCACGGCGTGCCGAACTTCGGGTGCAGCCGGGACAGACCGCCCCACCACAGCCCGCCGCGTGCGCCGGCCGCGATGACCCGGGACGTCTCGAGGTTGGCGGCGACGTAGGAGCTGGTGATGCTGGACATGAACACCCAGCTGACGGCGACCGCGACGAACGGGACGAAGGCGTGGCCGGCGGTCACGAACGGGTTGGGGTCCTTGACCATCGTGTCCACGTGGTCCACGCCGAACGCGATCACCAGGGCGTACGAGCCGAGGACGTAGACCAGTCCGCTGATCGCGACGTTGGCGAGCAGGGCGATCGGCACGTTGCGGCGAGGGTTGGCGGTCTCCTCGGCGAACGGCGCCGCGGCCTCGAAGCCGCCGTAGGCGAGCACGGTGAGCGACAGTGCCAGGGCGAGACTCTTGGGATCGGCGACTCCGTGCAGGGTCAGGGGAAGCAGGCTGAGGCCGTCCTTGCCGCCCTGGATCAGGACGCCGATCACGAAGACGGCCAGGACCACGATCTCCACGATGTAGAGGGCGATGGTGGTGCGCATGCCGAACGACAGACCGAGGATGGCCGGGAGGAGCACCAGGACGCCGTACGCGACGGTGATCAGCGCGGTGGCCCCGGTGAACTGGGCGTCACCGAGCAGGTTCTGGCGTATGTAGTCGCCCACGAAGACGTAGATGCCGCCGAAGGCGATGACGTATCCGAGCATCGCGACCACGCCCGTCACCACACCGACCGGGGCGCCCAGGGCCCGCGTGATGAAGGTGACGAATGATCCGGAACTCGGATACTTGTGGGAGAACTGGGCGAAGCTGTTGGCGGTCGCGCCGATCCCGAACATGGCGATGAGATACACCAGGGGGGTCGAGACACCGACCAGGCCGGCGACGAGGACCGTGCTGAAGAGGATGTTGAAGAACGGCCCGACCTGGGCGAGACCGGGCATCATCACGCCCAGGAGGCCGAGCTTTCCGGAGGCGGTCCCGTCGTTCCCGTTCTCACCGGGGGTGCTGTGCTGTGACAACGTGGTGCTCCTTGCTTTCATCCGGCCGGTGAGGCGGCGCGGCGGTGTCTGGCCCAGAACTCGAGAAGAGTGGTGTTGAACTGGTCGGGGTGCTCCCAGAGGCAGGCGTGTCCGCCGCGGGTGGTCGCCCACTCCGCGTCCGGGATGCCCTTGTGGAGCCTGCGGGAGAGCCTGACCGGGATGAGGACGTCCTCCTCACCCGCCTGTACCAGGGTGGGGACGGTGATCCGGGACAGCCGGTCGGTGGTGTCGTGCTCGCGGATGACGTTGAGCTGGGACAGGTATGCCTCGGCCGGCCACGGCATGGCCGCCATCTCGTCCTCGAAGGCCGCGAGTTCGGAGGGGCGGGTTTCGAAGAAGTCCTGGGTGAAGGCCCACAGGGTCACCTCACGCATGATGAAGGGGACCCCGTGGGTGGGCGCCAGTTCGGCCCAGACCGTGAACAGCCGGGAGCAGAACGGCCCCGGGGCCGCGTAGGTGCAGGACAGCACCAGCGAGCGCAGGTCGCTCCCGTAGTTGATGGCGTACTCCTGGGAGATCATGCCGCCCATGGAGGTGCCCATCAGATGGAAGTCGGTGATGCCGAGATGGTCCACCAGCGCCTTGGCGTCGTCGGCGAGCATCCGGCTGGTGTAGGGGCCTTCCGGCTTGCTGGTCTGCCCCACGCCCCGGTTGTCGAAGCGCAGGACGCGGTATCCGGCCTCGAGGAACGCCGGTATCTGGTAGTCCCAGGTGGTCAGGTCGTCGGCCAGCCCGTTGACGAGGACGATCGTCTCGGGGCCCTCGCCTTCGAGTCGGTAATGGATCTGGATGTCGTTGACGGCCGCGATGGGCACGGGGGTTCCTCTCCGTGGGGTTCTTCGGGGTGTCAGGCGTGGTCGTGGTCGGGCGGGGTGGTCTCTCCTTCCGGGTGCTGCCCGTCATCACGGATCCGCGCGACCAGGTTGCGCAGGGTGGATTCGGTGGTCAGGGTGAAGTGTTCGGCGGCGACGGCCCCTGCCTCCGCGGCCCGCCCGTCGTTGATCGCCTCGGCCAGCGAGGCGTGCTGGCGCAGCGCCGTCCGGCGCAGCTCCGGGCTGTACGGTTCGCTCCGGAAACCGAGGTTGACCGCTTGCCGCAGCCGCTGGCTCAGCTTGACCAGGTACACGTTGTGGGTGGCGCGCGCCACGGCCAGGTGGAAGGCCTCGTCCGCGGCCCGGGAGGCTTCACGGTCGTCGCCGGCGGCGCGGTAGTCCTCCAGGGCGCCGTTGATGGCGGCGATGTCGTCGTCGGTGCGGCGGCGGGCCGCCACACCGGCGATCATCTCCTCGGTGAAGGCCCGGCACTCGAGCATCTGCTCCATCGCCTTCCAGGTCGGCAGGAGCGTTCTGCGGATCTTCTCGGTGGAGCCCGGCCCCCACGACCTCGTGACGAAGACGCCCCCGGTGCGTCCCCGCCGGACCGTCACATAGCCTTCGGCGCTCAGTCGCTGGATCGCCTCCCCCACCGACGAGCGGCTGACCTGCAGCATGGCGGACAGCTCCCGTTCGCTCGGCAGCCGTTGGCCGGGCACGAAGCCGCCCAGCGCGATCGCGGTGACCAGCCGGTCGGCGATCCGCTCCCCGGCGGACAGCATCTGCAGTGGCTGGAACAGCCTGTTGAGCCCCGGCGGTTCGTCATCGGCGAACATGTCCGCGAACAGGTCGGGTTCACCGGTGGGCACGGCGGGAGAGGGGCCCTCGTCGGTGGTGGGGCGGTCGGTCACGGAGTCTCCTCGTACTCGTGGTCAGCAAGAACCGGGTTCGGCCAGCAGCGTGGGGATCACCCGGGCGAGGGTGCGCGCTCCCGTCACGATGCTCGCGAGTTCCACAGCTTCGTCGACTCCGTGCATGTTGCGCACCCGCGGGCCGTAGCACAGCGCGGGGCGGTCGAACTGGTTGAGGTAGAACCGCGCGTCGGTGGTGGAACCCACCACATATGTTCCGGGGGTGGTGCGGTGGGCGTCCCGGTGGGCCGCCGCCACCACCTCGACCAGTGGATGGTCCGGGGCCAGGGCGTAACCCTCCGCGCGGAAGCCGGAGGCACGCACCGTCGGGGGATGCGCCGCGAGCAGCGGGTCGGCCGCGGCCGACCGTTCGATCGCCTCGCGGACCTCGCGCTCGGCGCGGGCCGGTGACCATGACCGGGGGAAGCCGATCCGGACCGAGGCCCTCGCCCGGGCGGGCACGCTGGAGGTCCAGTCGCCTGCGGACATGCGGCCGATGTTCACGTTGTAGGGATGGTCGATCCCGGCGAACACCGGGTCGCGGTGTGTGTTGACCGTGCGCTCGAAACCGCGCAGCCGCTCCAGCACCCGGCCCAGGAGAACCACCGGATTGCTGGAGCGGTCGGCTCGCTCGGCGTGGCCGCCGCCCGTGGTCACCTCGATGTCGACCCACAGCACGCCGCTGCCGCCGAGCAGGATGCCGAGGTCGGTGGGCTCCATCAGCAGGACGTTGTCGCCGAGGATGCCGGCCCGGCCGGCGGCGAGGGTGCCGTGGCCGGTGCACTCCTCCTCCACCACGCTCAGGAAGCCCAGCGGGCGCGCGGGGCCGATGCCGGCCGCCCGCAGTCCGCGCAGGGCCAGGGCGGCCATGGCGAAACCGCACTTCATGTCGGCCGCGCCGCGTCCGTGGAGCCAGCCGTCACGCCGGGTGGGGACGAACGGCGGGGAGGACCACAGCTCGCCGTCCTCGGCGGGCACCACGTCGATGTGCCCGTTCAGCAGGAGTCCGGGGGTGTCGGTGCTGCCGCCCAGTGTGCCGTACACGTCGTACCGGCCCTGATAGGGCAGTGGGGGGACGCCCGCCAGCGGATCGTCGGCGATCGCCTCGGGGATCTCGACCCGCCGCACCTCGAAGCCCAGGCCGGCGAGCTCTTCCTCGATCACGGACTGCGCCGTCGCCTCCCGTCCCAGGGTGCTCGGCGCGGCGACCAGCCGCTCCAGGAGGACGAACGCCTCCTCCGCCTGTTCGGCAATGGCGTCGTCGATCCGTGCCGCGTCCCGTGGGGAGAGCACACCCGCCATGGGGCCACCCTTCGATAAAAGGTCTGAAGTGCGGGCTATTAATCCACCCGCCCCCGGGTGTGTCAAGGAATCCGGACGCGCGGATCGCGGCGGGGGCATCGGCGACGGGAGGGGCGGGTTCCGGACCACGCGGGATCGGCAAGCCTTTCGATGACAGGCGGCGACGTGCGGCTGAGCCGGATCTCGCGGCCCGAGCGGCCGGGTCACACCCGGCGGCGGGACGGCTGCCGAAACCTGCGTGGGGTCGCCGTCTCCGGGCGTCTCCGGGCGTCTCCGGGAACCGCGGGTGATCAGCCGCGGACCGGCGAGGTGTGCCCCGGTGGGCTGGGTGTGGCCGTCGCAGTGGACGGGCAACTGCCGTGCATGGAACGCGGTTTCAGTCTCCCACTCGCCGAACAGGGGATACGGGCACGCTCGTTCCGCGACCGCCGGGACAAGCCCGCTGCACCCGAGCGGAACCATCGTGCACACGATGTCACGCGTGAGGCGTTCGTCGGCACACACGTGTGAACGGTGTGAACGCCGGTGAGTCAGCGGCGGCCGGCGGAGAAGCGGCCGCCGACGGCGACCGGACCTCGGTGTCGAACCGGAGGAAGGACACGAACCTCTGCGCAGGTGTTCTCCCGAAGCCGCACGATCCAGGGACACTTGCTGCCGCCCTCCACCGACGCGTCATGGGTCGCGCAGGGCGCCGCCGGTCCGTACCGCCTTCCCACCCGACCGGCTTCGCGGCAGGCGCCGGACCGGCCCTCGACGGTCCGGCGCTCCCTTGCCGAGCCGGAGCCGGAGCCGGAGCCGGAGCCGGAGCCGGAGCCGGAGCCGGAGCCGATAACAGCCATACCTGTCAGACACGTTGACTTGTGACGAGCCGCGCCTCCACCATGACCGGGCGGTCACATCAGCGTCCGTCACGTGAACCTCCGGTCACATGAAGGGGTGTCCATGCCCACTGCCACCTGGACCCGGCTGTCGCCCACCCGCCGCGAGCGGGTCCTGATCGCGGCGATGGACGAGTTCGGCACCCACGGCTACTCCACGGGCAGCCTGAACGTCATCGCCCGTGAAGCGGGGGTCGCCAAGGGCTCCCTGTTCCAGTACTTCTCGGGCAAGCTGGACCTCTTCTCCTACGTGGCGGAGCAGACCTCGCTGCGTGTCTACGCGCACATGCGGCCCTGGCTCGACGGCTACGACGGCACCGGTGACTTCGCCACGTACCTCGTCGACGCGCTGGAGGCCTGGCTCGAGTACTTCGCCGAGCATCCGCTCGAGCGAGGGGTCGCCGCCGCCACCAACATGGAGATGGACCCGGCGGTTCACGACGCGGTCAGGCGACCCGTGAACGCCATGTACCTGGCCGGTCTGCGCCTGCTCCTGGAACGGGCCGTCGACACCGGGGACCTGCGCCCGGACGCCGACCTGGACGCGCTGTCCTCACTCCTTCTGATGCTCCTGCCGCACCTGGCTCTCGTCGCGCACCTCCCGGCACCGAACAGCCCCGTGCAGTTCACCGGAGTCAGCCCCCAGGTCCGGCACGGGAATCTCGAACGTCTCGTCATCCCGCTGCTCGCCGATTTCAGAGCGCACGACGACCGATGACGGAACCCGGCCTCGACATCGCCGTCATCGGTTCGGGTTCCGCTCCAGGTCAGGCGCGGTTCCCAGCCCGGTGAGCCTTCCCCTGAACACCGCTCGGGCTCACGGGTGTGCCCGCGGCGGATCACCTCCGGCTCCTGAGCCGGAAAACACCCGGACAGCACGGAGACGTACCACCGGACACCACTGCTTCATCCCCACAGAAAAGGTGATCTCGTGTTCCGTACACTCCTGCGGTCCTTGACCGCGCTGCTGCTGTGCGTGGCAGCCGCCTTCACCCTCGCACCGGCCGCCCACGCGTCGGGGGCAGCCGCCCCGGTCCAGGCGGCGGACCCCTCCACCACGGGGTCGTACCCCGTCGCCTACACCGATCTCACCGTCTCCGCCTCGGGCCGCTCGTTCAGCGCACGCGTCTGGTACCCCGGCACGACGGCCGGGGCGGACGCGCCGGTCGCCGCCGGCTCCCACCCCGGCCTCGCCTTCGGACACGGCTTCTTCCAGGCCATCACCCAGTACGAGAGCCTGCTCGAGCACTACGCCTCCTGGGGCATCATCACCGTCGCGCCCAAGTCCCAGGGCGGTCTCTTCCCCAGCCACTCCGCGTTCGCCGACGATCTGAACGCGGCGCTCACCTGGCTCACCGCCCAGAACAGCACCACCGGCTCACGGTTCGCGGGCGCGGTCAGCACCGACCGGCTCGCCGTCTCGGGGCACTCCATGGGCGGCGGCGCGGCCTTGCTCGCCGCGGGCCGGAACCCGGCCGTCAAGTCCGTCTCCACCCTCGCGGCGGCGGAGACCAACCCCTCGGCCGTCACTGCCTCCAGCACGCTGGGCATGCCCGTCCAGTACGTCGGCGGCAGCGCCGACAGCATCGCCGGCGTCGCCGGCAACCAGCAGAAGATGTACGACGCCAAGCCGTCCGCCACGCAACTGCGGGTCATCACCGGCGGGTTCCACTGCGGCTTCGAGGACAGCTCGGGCATCGGCTGCGACAGCGGAACCATCACCCGCGCCGCCCAGCTGAAACTGACCTACGGTGTCACGACCGCCTGGCTGCTCTACACGCTCGGCGTCGACTCCTCCCTGTACGACCAGGTGTGGGGCTCCGCGGCCCAGAACCTGGCCGGTGTCGTGTACTCCGCCAAGCCCTGAACGCCCCGGCGCGCGACGGCGGACGGAATGTGTGACTGGACCCACCGGTACCTGCGGCACATCGAGTCCGCCCGGCGGCGCTTCGAGACCTGACGGCCGGTGGAGGATGCCGTCCTGAGGGCGCCGCTCCCGTGCCTCCGCAGCTCATGGAGGCGGTGGAGCGGCGGTTCGCCGTGCGACCGCGCGTCCCGCCACCGCCCCTTCGAGCCACAAGGACGTGACCTCATGGGCTTCATCAGACCCCGGCTGCCGCCCGTCGACGCCGGGACCTTCCGCACGCTGCCGCGCGAGGAGCGTCTGAAGATCCTCACGCGACACTGGGTCGAGCACGGCTTCGGCACACCGAACGTGGTGTACCTGTTCTACGTCGTCAAGTGCCTCCTCTACGTCGGCGGGGCAGCGTTCGTGATCTCGCTGACGCCCGGGCTCGGGACGATCGCGCAGGCCCCGTCGTGGTGGTCGGAGCCGATCGTGTACCAGAAGCTGATCGTCTTCACGCTGTTGTGGGAGGTGCTGGGGCTGGGCTGCGGGTCCGGCCCGCTGGCGTCCCGTTTCCGGCCCGTCATCGGATCGGTGCTGTACTGGCTGCGGCCGGGCACCATCCGCCTCCCCCCGTGGCCGGAGCGGGTGCCGCTGACCCGGGGCAGCCGCCGCACCGGCATCGACGCCGCCCTGTACGCCGCCGTCCTCGCCTCGGCCGTATGGGTGCTCACCCGCCCGGGTGACGGCGGTCATACGGCCGGTTCCGGCACGGTGGGCCTGCTCGACCCGCTCACGGCCCTCCCGCTCGTCGTCGGCCTCGCGCTGCTGGGCCTGCGGGACAAGACGGTCTTCCTGGCCGCCCGCGGGGAGCAGTACTGGCTGTCGCTGCTGCTGTTCTTCTTCCCCTACCCGGACATGTTCATCGGCTTCGAGCTGGTCATGCTGGCCCTGTGGTGGGGCGCGGCGACCTCGAAGCTCAACCGCCACTTCCCCTTCGTGGTGGCGACGATGATGAGCAACGCCCCGCTGGTCCCGAGCCGCCGGCTCAAGCGGATGCTGTACCGCGACCACCCGCGTGACCTGCGCCCCTCACGGCTGCCGTGCCTCCTCGCCCACATCGGGACCATGACGGAATACGGCGTGCCGCTCTACCTGGTGTTCATCGGCGACGGAGGCTTCTGGACCTGGGCGGCCCTGCTCTGCATGGCCGTGTTCCACCTCCACATCCTCTCGACCGTCCCGATGGGCGTGCCGCTGGAGTGGAACGTCTTCTTCGTCTTCTCGCTGTTCCACCTCTTCGGCGCCCACGGCGACATCAGCGTCCGGGACCTGCACTCTCTCTGGCTGCTCGCGCTGATCCTGCCGAGCCTGGTCCTGCTGCCCCTGCTGGGCAACGTGCGCCCCGACCTGGTGTCGTTCCTGCCCGCCATGCGCTACTACGCGGGAAACTGGGCAACCAGCGTCTGGCTGTTCACCGGTGACGCCCCGGCACGCCTGGAGTCCGGCCTGACCACCGCATGCCGGCTTCCCACCCGGCAGATGGAAAGCCTCTACGACGAAGGGACGGCCCTGCTGATGTCCCACAAGGTGCAGGCCTGGAGGTCGTTGCACTCGCACGGCCGCGCCCACAACGGGCTGATCGACCGGGTCACCCACGGTCAGGACGACGTCGTCGTGATGGACGGCGAGCTGATCGCCGGCTTCGCCCTCGGATGGAACTTCGGCGAGGGCCACCTGCACAACGGCCAACTGCTGCGGGCGGCCCAGGAGCGCTGCGGCTTCGCCCCCGGCGAAGTGCGCGTGATCTGCCTGGAGGGCCAGCCCATCCACCGCCGGACACAGGCCTACGAGGTCCATGACGCCGCTCTCGGCCTCCTGGAGCGCGGGCACGTCAGCGTGCGGGACATGGTGACCCGTCAGCCCTGGCCCACCGACGGCCCCGACTACCCCGTGTACGACGTGGAGCGCGTGCGTCCGCTGCGGCCGGCACTCCAGCGGGGCATTCCCGCCCCGGCCGGGGACGAGGATGCCGCGCCGCCGGCCCAGGGCGCCTCGTCATGACCAGCGCGACGGTCGTCGGCGGCGGGCCGAACGGGCTCACCGCCGCCGCACTGCTCGCCAAGGCCGGACTGGACGTCACCCTGCTGGAGGCCGCCGACGAGGTCGGCGGCGGCACCCGCAGCCAGGAGGCGATCCTGCCCGGCCTGCTGCACGACCACTGTTCGGCCGTCCACCCCATGGCCGTCACCTCGCCTGCGCACCAGGAGCTCGGCCTCCGGGACCACGGCCTGCGCTGGCGGCTGCCGGACGTCGACTGCGTCCATCCCCTCGACGACGGCACAGCGGGAGTGCTGCTGCGTTCCGTCCGGGACACCGCCCGCATGCTGGGTCCCGACGGCGCCCGCTACCGGCGCCTGCTGCAGTCCCCGGTGCGCCGGTGGGACGCACTGAGCCAGGACGTGATGGGCCCCCTGCTGCGCGTCCCGTCCCACCCCCTGCTCCTGGCGCGCTTCGGCCTGCCCACCGCGCTTCCCGCGGCTCTGCTCGCCCGCGGCTTCTCCACCCCCCGGGCCCGCGCCCTGTGGGCCGGCGTCGCGGCCCACTCGTTCCGGCCGCTGTCCCACCCGCTCAGCTCCGCCATCGGCCTGGGCATCCTCACCGCCGGTCACGCTGCCGGGTGGGCGGTCGCCGAAGGCGGCTCACAGGCCATCGCCCGCAGCCTGGAACGCGCCCTGCGCGCCCACGGAGGCCAGGTGCACACCGGCGTCCGCATCACCCACCACGCACAGATCCCGCCCGCCGACGTCGTCCTCCTCGACCTCGACCCCCTCCAGATCGCCCGCATCTACCACGACCGGCTGCCCACCCGCGTGCGCGACGCCTATCAGCGCTTCCGCCGCGGTCCCGCCGCCTTCAAGGTGGACCTGGCCGTCGAGGAAGGCGTGCCGTGGACGAACGAGCACGCCCGCCGGGCCGGCACGGTGCACCTCGGCGGCACGCTCGCCGAGATCGCACGGACGGAACGGGCCGTGAACGACGGGCGCATGCCCGAACGCCCCTTCGTCCTCGTCGGCCAGCAGTACCTCGCCGACCCCACCCGCTCGGCCGGCAACGTCCACCCCGTCTGGGCCTACGCCCACGTGCCCCACGGATACGACGGCGACGCCACCGAAGCCGTCATCGGCCAGCTCGAACGCTTCGCCCCGGGTACCCGCGACCGCATCGTCGGCCTGCGCACCACCTCACCCGCCGAATTCGCCGCCGTCAACCCCAACTTCGCGGGCGGCGACATCCTCACCGGGGCCAAGACCGTCCCCCAGTTCGTGCTGGGAGCACGCCCCGCTCTCAACCCCTACTCCACCTCCCTGCCGGGCGTCTTCTGCTGTTCCGCCGCCACCCCGCCGGGCCCCGGCGCCCACGGAATGTGCGGGGCCGCCGCAGCGGCATCCGCACTGCGCCACCTCGGCCTCTCCTGACCGCTCGACGGGCGACGCCGCCCGCCTCCGGTGCCGGCGATCGCTCGGGCGGCTGCCGGGGCGGGGTCAGGGCGTCCGCACCGCCACCGCCGCGGCCGCCGGTGTGATGACGGCGCGCCGCCCCCGGCCGGCCGTCGTCGCCCACGCGGGCGGGGAGGAGGCGGGCCGGCCGCCGCACCGGCCGGGGCCGCCACGTGGTCACGGGGCCGGGCCCGTCACACGGTCCCGGCGCGCGGCACCGCCGTCCGGTACGAGAAGACCGCCGCCTCCGGGGAAGCGGCGGTCGTACTCGCGTCGTTCCCGCTCCGGGCGGGATCCGTTCTCAGCGGCCGGCCCCTGTCGCCTGGCGTGCGGCCGGGGCCGCGTCGCGTCGGCCGCCGGTGCCCAGCGCGTGCAGGATCTCCTCCACGCTCTGTTTGGCGTCGCCGAAGAGCATGCTGCTGTTCTCGCGGAAGAACAGGGGGTTCTGCACGCCCGCGTAGCCGGAGGCCATGGAGCGTTTGAAGACGATGACCTGCTCGGCTTCCCAGACGCGCAGCACGGGCATGCCGGCGATCGGGCTGCCCGGGTCGTCGGTCGCCGCGGGGTTGACGGTGTCGTTGGCGCCGATGACCAGCACGACGGAGGTGTCGGCGAAGTCGTCGTTGATCTCGTCCATCTCCAGGACGATGTCGTAGGGCACCTTCGCCTCGGCCAGCAGGACGTTCATGTGCCCGGGCAGGCGCCCGGCGACGGGGTGGACACCGAAGCGGACCTCGACGCCCCGCTCGCGCAGTTGCCGCGTCAGTTCCGCGACCGGGTGCTGGGCCTGGGCGACGGCCATGCCGTAGCCCGGGGTGATGATCACCGAGCGGGCCTGCGCGAGCATCTCGGCCGCCTCCGCGGCCCGCACCTCGCGGTGCTCGCCGTGCTCCTCCTCGCGGCCGGACGGCGCCTCGATGCCGAAGCCGCCCGCGATGACGGAGATGAAGGAACGGTTCATCGCCTTGCACATGATGAAGGACAGGTAGGCGCCGGAGGAGCCGACCAGCGCGCCGGTGACGATGAGCAGGTTGTTGTCGAGCAGGAAGCCGGCCGCGGCCGCCGCCCAGCCCGAGTAGCTGTTCAGCATGGAGACGACGACCGGCATGTCGCCGCCGCCGATCGAGGCGACCAGGTGCCAGCCCAGGGCCAGCGCCAGCGCGGTGACCGCGATCATCAGCGGCAGGCTCGGGCGAACCGTGAACCAGACGGTGAGCGCGACGAAGGCCACGAGCGCGCCGACGTTCAGCGCGTTCTTGCCCGGCAGGGTCAGGGGACGGGACTTGATGCGCGCCGAGAGCTTCAGGAACGCGACGATCGAGCCGGTGAAGGTGACCGCGCCGATGAAGATGCCGATGAACACCTCGGCGTGGTGGATGCCCAGCAGGTCGGCGCCGACCTCGGTCTGTGCCGTGCCGTGCGCCTCCACCTCCAGGTAGCTGTTCCAGCCCACGAGCACCGCGGCGAGGCCGACGAAGCTGTGCAGCACGGCGATCAGTTCGGGCATCTGCGTCATCTCGACGCGGCGGGCCCGCCACAGGCCGATCGCCGCGCCGAGCGCCATCGCCAGCACGATCAGGGTGACCGCTCCGGCGGCGATGCTCTGCGCCGCCACGACGACGGTGGCGACGAGGGCGAGGGCCATGCCGGCGATGCCGTAGACGACGCCGGCGCGGGAGGTGCGGTGCTGGGACAGGCCGGCCAGGCTGAGGATGAACAGCAGGGCGGCGACCAGGTCGGCCGCGTGTGAGGCCGTCAGGGAGGTCATCTCGGCTCAGCCTTTCGAGAACATGGAGAGCATGCGGCGGGTGACGGCGAAACCTCCGAAGATGTTGACGCTCGTCAGCAGGATCGCCACGAAGGACAGCGCGGTGACGAGCCGGCTCTCGTGCCCGATCTGCAGCAGAGCGCCGATCACGACGATCCCGGAGATCGCGTTGGTCACCGACATCAGCGGCGTGTGCAGCGCATGGTGCACCTTGCCGATGACGTAGTAGCCGATCACCACCGCCAGCGCGAACACCGTGAAGTTGCCCGCCAGTTGGGCGGGAGCGTAGGCCACGAGCAGGAACATGGCGAGCATGCCGAGCCCGATCAGGCCGAAGCGCCGGGCGGGCGTCAGCTTCGGCTGCTTCGGTTCGGGCGCCTCGGGTGCGGCCGCGGGCTGCGCGGCGGGCGCGGCCGACACCGCGACGGGTGGCGGCGGCCAGGTGACGTCTCCGTCGCGCACCACGGTCACCGCCCGCTGTACGACGTCGTCGAAGTCGATCGTCAGCTGCCCGTCCTTGCCGGGGGTGAGCAGCTTGAGCAGGTTCACCAGGTTGGTGCCGAACAGCTGCGAGGCCTGGGCCGGCAGCCGGGAGGCCAGGTCGGTGTAGCCGATGACGGTGACGCCGTTGTCGGTGACGATCGCCCGCCCCGGCACGGTGCCCTCGACGTTGCCGCCCATCGCGGCGGCCATGTCGACGATGACGCTGCCCGGCTTCATCACGGCCACGTCCTCGGCCGTGAGCAGGCGCGGTGCCGGCCGGCCCGGGATCAGCGCGGTCGTGATCACGATGTCCACGTCCGCGGCCTGCCGGTGGTAGAGCTCGGCGGCGGCACGGTCGTAGTCGGCCGAGGTCGCCTTCGCGTAGCCGTCGGTGCTCCCCTCCTGCTCGACTTCCACCGGCAGGTACTCGCCGCCCAGCGACTTCACCTGGTCCGCGACCTCCGGCCGCGGGTCGGTGGCCCGCACGATCGCGCCGAGGCTGGAGGCGGCGCCGATCGCCGCGAGGCCGGCCACGCCCGCGCCGGCGACCAGCACCTTCGCCGGAGGCACCTTGCCCGCTGCGGTGACCTGGCCGGTGAAGAACCGACCGAAGACGTGCGCGGCCTCGATCACCGCGCGGTACCCGGCGATGTTCGCCATCGACGACAGCACGTCCATCGACTGCGCGCGCGAGATGCGCGGCACCGCGTCCAGCGCCAGAGCGGTCACCCCGGCACCGGCCAGTGCCTGCAGCAGTTCCGGCTTCTGGGCCGGCGTCAGCAGGGCGACCACGGTCGCTCCGCGCCGCAGCCGGGCGATCTCCGCGTCGGAGGGGGCGTTCACCTTCAGGACGACATCAGCGTCCCAGGCGTCGCCGATCTCGGCGCCGGCATCGATGTACGCCCGGTCACCGAAGCCGGAGGCCTCACCGGCACCGGACTCGACGACGACCTCGTAGCCGAGGCCCAGCAGCAGTCGTACCGTCGCCGGGGTGGCCGCGACCCGCGTCTCCCCGGAGACGGACTCGGCCACCGCGCCGATGCGGCGAGGAGGATGGTGCGAGGCTTCTTCAGCAGACATGTCCTGTATCTCTCGTCAAAGGAGGGTGCGAAAGGGAGATCTGCGCCTGGGGAGTGACGACGTCCTCCCCGTGATCGCTGGAACCTAACCCGTCTGACGGGTACGGGCCAACGTGAACCGACGGTGACGTGCTTCACCTTGCGCAACGGGCCGAGATGCCCCGACGGCACGGGGCCGCACCGGCCGGGCCCCGGGCGGTCGGGCCGTTCCGCCCTGTCGTGGCCGCCGCTTTGGCGGTACGGCCGCCGGACCGGGAGTTGTGACCATGGACACACCCCCTTCGTACCTACTGGTCGGTACGCTGCGGCGAGCCGTCGACGACAGGAGGCCCGATGTCCGTGACCAACCGCCAGATCCGTCCGGCCGCACGCCCCGTGGGCGAAGTCCGGCCCGAGGACTGGCAGCACTGTTCCGCGCACCTCGAGGAGCCCGGTCCGGGCCGTTTCGCGGGCCGCACCCGGGTCATCTCCATGGACCCCGCGACGCGGGGCCGGCTGGACGACCGCCCCTCCTGCCTGCCGCCCGTGGGCATCGGCGAGGTGATGCGCGCCGGATCGGTCGTCGAGGTCACCGCCTCCGAGCATCCCGGCTACCGACCCGGCGATCACGTGGTCGGCACCTTCGGCGTCCAGGAACACGTCGTCTCCGACGGCCGGGGCGCGATGAAGATCGACTCCTCTCTCGCCCGCCCTCGACCCACCTCGGCGCGCTGGGCATGCCCGGCATGACCGCCTACGTCGGCCCGCTGGACGTCGGAGCGCTGCGGGACGGCGAGACGGTCGTGGTCTCGGGGGCGGCCGGAGCGGTGGGGACCGTCGTGGGGCAGATCGCGAAGGTCGAGGAGCACGTGGTCAAGGGAAGCGTGGACGGCTTCCCCGGGACGTTGCGGATGCTCTTCCGCGGAGAGAACGTGGGCAAGCCCGTCCTGGAACTGGCCTGAACGTCGACGCGGTGGTGCGGGCGGCCGTCGTTCCCGGGGCGAGCGCCGCTCCACCCGGGACAGGGTTCCCGCCCGGGCGCCGGACACTGCCTCGGCACTCCCGCCGTCACCCGCCGGCCGGTGCGGCCGACGTTCAGTTCCGCTGAACTCTGCCGATCCGCAAGGCACTTCGTGCAGACTGAACGGATGGCAGACTTCGTTGAGTTCGCCTTCGCCGACGGAACGCGACTCTCTCTCCAGGCCTTTGCACCTCCCGGGAACGCTTCCGCGGCCCCGCAAGGCGAGCCCGACGGCGAGGGCGCCGATGCCGTCCCCGGGTTCGGCACGTCCCGGCCGGTCGCGCGGGGCGCGCGTGTCGTGGCCGCCGCCGAGGGGGCGCTGAGCGCGGTGCTCGCCCCCCTGGTACCCATGCTCCAACAGGTGCACGACACCGTGGCCGCCGTGCCGGACGCCCCTGACGAACTGTCCGTGAGCTTCGGACTCCGGGTCAGTCAGGACCTGAAGCTCGCGGTGGTCGGCACCACCGGCGAGGCCAGCATGACGATCACCGCGAACTGGCTGCTGTCCGCGGCGGCGCCCGGCGACGGGACCGCCGCCGGCGTCGACGCCCCCACCGGTCACGCGAACGGTGCCGGTGATCGGTAAGGGGCGGCGCCGGCCGCGTACCGGCGACGCGGGAGCCAGGGCGTCGTTGGTCACCCTTCTCGGTCCGGACGGCGGAGAGGTCGTCGGCTGCGGTGTGTACCTCGGCCGGGGCCGCGTCCTCACCTGCTCTCACGTGGTCAACGAGGCCATCGGCCGGGACTGGTTCCACCAGGAGGCGCCGCAGGACGTGCCGGTACCGGTCGGCTTCCCGGTGGCGAGGTCCAGCGGGCCGCTCGCCTCCCGTTGCGTCGGCTGGATCCCCGCCCGGCGCACCGGTTGGGGTGCCGTCCCGAGCCGACCCGCGCGGGTGGGAGACCCGACCTGGTTCGGAGACCTGGCGGTCCTCGAACTGGCGGACGACACGCCGGAACCGGTACGTGCCGCCGAATGGGCCAAGATGACGCAGGGACAGGACGTACGGGCCTGGTACGGCGGCGGTCAGCCGTTCACCTACGCCGACGGCTGCGTCGAGTCCTGCGACGAGAAACTCGGTTTCGTCGATTCCCGGATGCGCGGCGCCGCCATCGGGCCCGGCTACAGCGGCGGCCCTCTGTGGTGCGACGAGGAAGGGGCGGCTGTCGGCATCGTCCTGGGCGTCATGGAGCCGCCCCCGGGTGCGTTCGCCGCCGGGCAGGTGATCCGCAGGACCCTCGTCCTTCCCTGGCAGGCGATCAACGCCGAGCTGAGCACCCTCGCCGACGCCGAGGGCCGTGCCTTCGGCTTTCCGCCGGCCGCTTCCCGCCGGGACGACGAGCGGTCCCCTTCCGAGGACCCCGCCACCCGGCACAGTCTCACGGCCCTGGTCGCGGGGTTGCTCGCCGATCCCGCGGTCCGCGCCGAGCAGGGCCGCAGGCTGGCCGACGAGCTGGGGCTCGGCAGCGTGCGAGCGGTGCCCTCCGTCGACGACATCGTCGACATCCTGCTCACCCGTCACCGGGCCGTCGCCACCTTCGTGGAGGGACTGCCGGCCGGTGGCCGGAAGGACTCCCAGAGACTGCTCGCGCTCGGCCGGGCCACGCTCGTGGCCGGCCTGTTGTCCGTGCGCGAGCACGCGTGGCTCATGGACCTGCTCTCCGACGACCTGCGGGACCGCCTCACCGAAGCGGCCCGCGAAGCCCTTCCGCACACCACGCTCTTCGACGCGCCGCTCCCGTCCGCGGAGCGCGCGGAGGAGCCGTCCGGCTGCGGGACCGTGCAGGCCTCCGACCCGCACCGGCTGATCTCGGAGCTGGAGGGATTCTGGGGGGACAGCGCGCCCGTGCCCGAAGGCTCCCCGCGGGTGCCCGCCCTGCTCCGGGCGGTGGAGTACCTGGCCGCCACGTGCACGCCCAAGCGGATGCGCGACCTGTGGAAATGGTCCGAGCAGGTCGCCCACCGGCTCGGGGTGGCACCCGAGGCGCTGAACGAGCGCCGGAACGACGCCGCCGAATGGGCACGCCACCGCCGGGAACGCGCCCGGGCGGCCAGCCCGCGGCTGACCGTGCAACTCACCCGCTGCCCGGGGGAGACCTTCCGCTGCGCGGCCTGGTACGCCCCGGGGACCGGAGTGGAGGACACGGAGCGCCAGGTGGTGGCCGACGACCGACCCCGTACGGCTGCGGACATCGTCCGCCTCCTGCACCGCGTGCTGGTCCGGGAGACCGCGACGGCCGAGCCGGCCTCGGCGGTACCCCTGGTGGAAGTGCTCCTGGACCTGGACGAGTTGGACGTCGCCGTCGACGAGTGGGAGAACGAGGCGTCGCCCTACGAGGTGCCGCTCGTGCTGGGCGCGGAATACCCCGTCGTCGTCCGCTGCCCCGAGGCGCGCCGCCGGGCACCGGAGGCCCTCCGGCACTGGCGGTCCCGCTGGGCGGAGATCGACCGCGGCGCGATGCTGCGGATCGACCACCGGCACACCACGCCACGGCAGGTGTACGGCCTGCTGAAGGCCGATCTCGCCGTGTCCCGTGTCATCCTCGACTGCCCGGCACAGCACCGGGCCGAGTTGCGCGCCGTCTGTCTGGTGCTGGGCGTACCGGTGGTGGTGTGGGACCGCAAGGCCCCGCCCGGCACCCCGGGCGACCGGCTCACCGCGCTGCTGCTCAACGGTCCGATACGGAGTCTGCCGCAGCGCGTGCGCCGGCACCGCGCCCGCGTGCTCGCCGAGAGCGACGCCTCCCCGTCCACGGTGCTCGCGCCGGCCCTGGTCTGGGACGACGCCTCCCGCCCGCCGCCGCACGCCGTCTGGATGGATCCCACAGTGGAGGAACCCGCCCCATGACCGCAGTGGAACACTTGGACGGCGAGGACGGCGAGGACGGCGAGAGCGCCGGCTGGCGTCTCTTCCGCGGTGACGGCCGGGTACGCCGAGTCGCGCTGCCGAAGCCGCCCCCGTGGCGGCGGTTCGGGCTCGACGACACGGAGGAGCGCTGCGCCGCGTCCCCGGATCCGTATCGCCCCTATCTCATCGACCAGCCGCAGATCGACGTGGTCAACGCGGCCCTCCATCTGCGCCGACCGCTGCTGGTCACCGGGCACCCGGGAACCGGCAAGTCGTCGCTGGCGTATGCGATCGCCCGTGAGATGGACCTGGGCAGGGTGCTGCGCTGGCCCGTGAACAGCCGGTCCACGCTGGCCGAGGCCCTGTACCAGTACGACGCGGTGGGGCGGCTGCGCGAGACCGGCCTCGGTCACGACGGCGCCACGCCACCGCCGGACATCGGCCACTTCGTCCGGCTCGGCCCGCTCGGCACGGCGCTGCTGCCCCGCGACCGGCCCAGGGTGCTGCTCGTCGACGAACTCGACAAGGGGGACATCGACCTGCCCAACGACTTGCTGACGGTCTTCGAGGAGGGCGAGTTCGAGATCCCGGAGCTCTCCCGGCTGCCCGCCGGGCAGAACCGCACCCTGGTGCACACCGCCCACGGCACCGAGCCGCACGAGGTGGTCGGCGGCTTCGTCCGGTGCCGTGAGTTCCCGGTGGTCGTGATCACCAGCAACGGTGAGCGGGAGTTCCCGCCCGCGTTCCTGCGCCGCTGTCTGCGCCTCGATCTGCCCGACCCCGACGAGCGCAGGCTGCGGGCGATCGTCGCCGCGCACCTCGGTCCCGAGACGGTGCCCCGGGTGGACGACCTCATCCGGACGTTCCTGGCCCGCCGCGCTCCGGGCGAACTGGCCACCGACCAGCTGCTCAACGCGGCGCACCTCCGCCTCGGTGGCGTCGACCTGGATGCGCAGGGCCTGTTGGAAGCGGTGCTCCACCAACTGGGCGGGGCCGTCTAGTCATGCCCGAGAGGCTCCTGCGCATCCTCCGCCTCCTCGACGAGCGGACGACCGCCGAGGAGCTGGCCGAGGTGCTCTGGCTCGCCCAGCGCGTGCCCCGCGGAGAGAACGCTCCGCTCGCGCTCGGTCTGCTGCGCGAGTCCGCGGAGGAGAGCGGCCTTCGCGACGACGCGGCCGGCCGGGGCCCGGTTTCCGGGCCGGCGCTCCCGCCGCCGCAGGAGGAGACGTCTCCGCCGGAGCTGCACGCGGCACCGGAGCTGCCCGGCGGCGAAGGCGACGCCGGCGAGAACGGTGACGCGCCGCCCGCCGACGCGGACGACGCGGACGACGCACACGACGCGGACGACGCAGACGACGCAGACGACGGGGACGACGACCGGCCGGACGGCCGGGAGCCCGACCCGGTCGATCCACCGCCTGCTCCGGAAGCCCCCCGGGCGCTCTCCGTGCGTATCGCCCATCCGCGTTCCCTGTCCGGCTCGCTCGCGACCGCGCGCGCCCTGCGCCCGTTGAAGCGCTACCGGCCCGAGCCCCGGCGGCCGGAGATCGACGAGGCCGCCACCGCGGCGGGGATCGCGCAGACCGGGCTGTTGGACGTCGTCACACGGCCGGGACGGGAGCGCTGGCTGGACCTGGCACTCGTGATCGACGACAGCGCGTCCATGCTCCTGTGGCAGCAGTTGTGCACCGAACTCCACTTCCTGTTCCGGCGGCTGGGCGCCTTCCGTCAGATTCACACCTGGGGACTGCGCCTGGACGGGGACCGGCCCCCGATGCTCTCGCCGCGGCCGTTCGGCGACGCGCGGTCCTTGCAGGACCCTTCGGTCATCGACGACCCGTCCGGCCGCACCATGACCCTGGTCGTCACCGACGGCGTCGGCGCCGGGTGGCGGACCGGAGCGATGGAGGCCCAGCTCGCCCGCTGGGGGGCACACGGCCCCACCGCCGTGATCCACGCACTCCCGGCACGTATGTGGGCGGGCTCGGCGCTGCCCGCGCGGCGCTGGTCGGTCCGGGTCCCGCATCCTGGCGCTCGCAACGCGGACTGGCGGGTGCGCGACACCCTGCTGCCGCCCGAGCTGAGCCCGTTCCAGGGTCCGGCCGTGCCGGTCCTCGAACCGAGCCCGCCGAAGCTGGCCGACTGGGCCCGCGTGACCGTCGCCGGCGGGCAGAGCACCGTACTGCCGCTGTGGGATCCGCGCTCGGCCTCCGGGCCCCGTGAGCAGCCCGCCGGTACGAGCGCCGCGCAGGCGGTCCGGCAGTTCCGCCGGACCGCCTCACCGGAGGCGTACCGGCTCGCGGCGCACCTCGCCGCCATCGCGC
Organism: Streptomyces sp. H51; assembly: GCF_035656535.1. Classification (NCBI taxonomy): domain Bacteria; kingdom Bacillati; phylum Actinomycetota; class Actinomycetes; order Kitasatosporales; family Streptomycetaceae; genus Streptomyces; species Streptomyces sp. H51. Next base: position 2,573 of record NZ_JAYMHD010000079.1, on the reverse strand, counting down.
CGCTCACCGTGCCGGTCATGCGCCTGGTCACGGAGGCCGTGCCCTGGGGCGCCACGACAGCGCACCTGGCGGAGGTCTTCCTCGGCGGCCTGATGCGGCTGGCCGAGAGCACCGCGCACGACGCCTCCGCGCTGCGCGGCACCCGCGGCTACCGGCACAGCCAGCGGATCCTCTCGTTCACCGACGAGGCCGGCGACATCCTGCTGGACGCCGTACCGACGGCGGAAGTGGTGGAGACCGCTCGTCAGGTCTCGCGTCTGATCGGTGAACTCATCGGCCAGTCCCCCGAGTTCCCCGCCTGGCTGAACCGCCCGGACGGTACCGATCTGCTGCCGGAGCACGCCCGGAACTTCGCCTGGCTCGGCTCCGCGCTGCTGCGGCGGCTCGGCCTGACCGGAGCCGTGGAGGCCGGCGGGGAAGAGCCGCCGGGCGTGCCGGAGGAGAAGCCCCGCAGAGCGTGGAACCCGTTGTACCCGCAAGCGCCGTTCGTCGGATACTCGCGCCGGACGGGGGTGCAGTCCTCGTGGATGCACCTTCCCGGCCACGACCCCAACTACGCGGGCGACTACCGTCTGCTGGGCCTGGCCCACACCCGGGGCGAGACGAACCTGTATCTCGGACGCGACGCCTACGGGGACACGGCCACCGTTCGCCGGGCCAAGTACCATCCGGACGACCGGAGCAACGCCTCGTCGCGGCTCGTGGTCACGGAGGCCTCGGCGCTCGCCCGGTTCGACCACCGCTGCCTGCCGCGCCTCCTCGGCCACGACCCGTCCGGGGCACGCCCCTGGACGGCGTCCTCCGCGGTCGTCACTCGCTCCGAGAGCAGGGCCGCTCATCTGGCCGACGTCGTCTCCACGACGGGCCCTCTCGGCCTGGAGGCCACTCTCGCCCTCGCCCAGCGGCTCGCGGCCGCCCTGGCGCACAGCCACAGCGCCGGCGTCGTCCACGGCCACCTCTCGCCGCGGCACATCCTGCTCACCCGCCACGATCCCGTCGTCATCGGCTGGCACCGATCGACTGTCGACGGCCGGCCGCCGCAGCCGGACGGCACACCGGCGCGGCCCGCCGACGACCTCAGGGCTCTGGCCGCCGTCCTGGCGTACGCGGCCCTCGGCAACGAGGCACCGGCCGCGGGCTACGTCACCTACCGCGATCCGCCCCTGCACATCGACGAGGCCGTCTGGTCCGAGTCGGGTGACCCCGGAGTGGACCCGACGCTGCACCTGCTGGTCGCGCGCTGCCTGCGCGGTCCGTCGGAGGCTCCGCCCACCGCCGAGGGCGTGCTCGCCCTGCTGCGCGACCGCATGCCCGGGCACGGCGCGCACGCCCTCGCGTTCACCGCCTGGCTTTCGGAGCCCGCGGTCCAGACGATCGGTGACGCGGAGCTGTTCCGGGCGGGGACGGAGTCCGCCGACGCGGAACCCCTCGGCGCGCAGGTTCCCGTGGCGCGGCGCGACGAACCCACGGCCGCACCCTCCCGGGTCGGCACCGACTCCCGGAAGTGGCTGAATCTGCCGGGAGCGGCCGGCCGTCCCCCGCGACAGCGGAAGCGCCTCACCCGCCGCCCCCGCCCGGAAGTGCTCCGCCCCCGCCCGGACGGCACCGCCGGCCGGTGCGTCGCCGTCATCGGCGCCCGGCACGGCTCAGGGCGCAGCACGGTCGCCGTTCAACTCGCGTCCGCGCTCCGGGCGGCGGAGCGGGGCTCGCGTGAGCCCGTTCTCATGTTGCCGGTGCACCGCCGTCTGGGTGTCTTCGGCTACCGTCTCCTCGACACCGGCCCGCCCGCGGTCACGGCCCGGTTTCCCGCTCCTTCCGGCCGTGCCCCTTCTCATGCGAGGTCCTGGGTGACCCTGGCCGACTCACGAGGGGCGCAGTTCCTCTACGCGGTCGCGCCCGCGCAGGCCGCCGTCCGGTTGGACACCTGGTCCGTCCGCCGGGGCATCGACTGGCTGAGGACCTTCGGCACCGTGATCGTGGACGCCGCCGGGACCTTCCTGCCTCCCGGGGACAGCCTGTACGGCCTGCTGGGTGACGTCGACCACCTGGTCATGGCGACGACCGCCCGCCGCGAGGATCTGAACGCCGCGGTCGCCCAGGCCGAGTGGCTCGCCGCACATGGTTACGAGCGCCTGGTCCACAGGGCGACCGTCGTCGTCTCGGACACCGAGGGCAACGGAGGCACCGGGGGCACGGCCACGAGCGGCACCAGGAGCACCGCGAGCACCGCGAGAGAGCTGTTCGAGCGCCGTACCGGAACCGTCCACACGATTCCGTACGACACCGGCCTCCACCGACTCGGCCTGACCGACCCCGCCGCCCTCGCCACCCTCACGCGACGGGCGTACGAGGAACTCGGCCGTGCCGTCCGTACTGCTCTGCGGGACGGAATCCGATAGCCGCGGTCCGCCGCCGGTGGCCTCCGCCCGTGCAGGGGCGGAGGCCGCTGCCAGCGGGAGCGCCCGAAGCGGTACCAGTCACGGTTCTGCAGCCGGGCCAGGCTGCGCACGACCACCGGGTAGTCCACCGCGAGCGGAACACCGGGCACCTCGGAGGTGTCCCGGGGCCAGCGG
>NZ_JAYMHD010000078.1:0-8998 GCF_035656535.1 Streptomyces sp. H51 | reverse complement strand
CCGTCCTGATTGATCGCCGAACCCCGCACCACCGCCAGCACCGGATGCCCCAGCCGCCGCGCGTCCGACAACCGCTCGACGAGGATGGTGGCGACGCCTTCGGCCCAGCCGGTGCCGTCGGCGGCGTCGGCGTACGCCTTGCAGCGGCCGTCGGGAGACAGTCCGCGCTGCCGGGAGAACTCCACGAACACACCGGGGCCGGACATCACGGCGGCGCCGCCCGTCAGCGCCATGTCGATCTCGCCGCCGCGCAGCGCCTGGATGGCCAGGTGCAGGGCGACCAGCGAGGAGGAGCAGGCCGTGTCGAGGGTGACGGCGGGCCCTTCGAGCCCGAGGGTGTAGGAGATGCGCCCCGAGGCGACGGCGGCCGCGGTGCCGGTGCTGAGGTAGCCCTCCACCTCCGGCGGCGCGTTCTCCATGTCCGGGCCGTAGTCGTGGTACATCACGCCCGTGTAGACACCGACGCGCCGGCCGCGCAGCTTCGTCGGGTCGATACCGGCCCGCTCGAAGGTCTCCCAGGAGGTCTCCAGCAGCAGCCGCTGCTGCGGGTTCATGGACAGCGCCTCGCGCTGGTTGATGCCGAAGAACGCGGCGTCGAACCGGTCGGCGTCGTGCAGGAAGCCGCCCTCGCGGACGTAGGAGGTGCCGGCGCGTTCGGGGTCGGGGTCGAAGAGCCGCTCCAGGTCCCAGCCGCGGTTCTCGGGGAAGCCGGAGACCGCGTCGCGGCCCTCGGCGACCAGCTGCCACAGCTCGTCCGGGCTGCTCACCCCGCCCGGCAGCCGGCACGCCATGCCGACGATCGCGATCGGCTCGGAGCGGGCGGCCTCGATGTCGTGCAGGCGCTGGTTGGCCTGCTGGAGGTCGACCAGGGCGCGCTTGAGGTATCCCCGCAGCTTCTGCTCGCCGGAGGCACCGGGCGAGCCGGAGGAACCGGGAGAGCTGGAGGAACCGGGGGAACCGGGGGAACTGGGGGAACTGGGGGAACTGGGGGTGGCTGAGTGTCGCGGGGAGCCGGCAGTGGCCGTGGGTTCGTTGGGCATGGCCCGGTCTGTCCCTTCAGGGCTCGTCGGTGGATGGACTGGCTGCGGCGACGTCGTCAGGACCGGCCCAGTTCGCCGTCCATGAGCTGGAAGATCTCTTCGTCGGTGGCCGTGTCGAGGTCGATGGACTCGCCGATCCCCGTGCCGAAGGACGCCGTGGCGAGCGGGGTCGCGCCGAGCCGTGCCGCGAGGTCGAGCAGCCGTGCCCCGAGCCGGCCCCGGACGGTCTCGTCCAGTTCGGGCAGTGCGTCGAGCGCCTGCTCCAGGGAGTCGAGCCCGGCCGTCAGGGCGGAGTCGTCCGCCGGGTCGGCGGTGAGGCCCAGGTCCTCGAGGAGGCGGCCCGCCAGCTCCGCCGGCGTCGGGTGGTCGAAGATCAGCGTGGCGGGCAGCCGTACGCCGGTCGCGATGGCGAGCCGGTTGCGCAGCTCGACCGCGGCGAGCGAGTCGAACCCGGCGTCCTTGAAGGCGGCGTCGGTGCCGATCGCGCGGGCGGTGGCGTGCCCGAGCACGGCCGCTGCCTGGGTGCGCACCAAGTCCACGACGGTGTCCAGGCGTTCGGCGGGCGACAGGGCGGACAGCCGGTCGGACAGCGGCTCCTCGGCCGCTCCGGTGGCGCGGGCGGCCTTGCGGGGTGCCCGTACCAGTCCCCGGAGCAGCACCGGTACGTCGTCGGCGGTGGCGATCCGCCTGCGCACCCCGGCCAGGTCCAGACGCGCTGTCACCAGCGTCGCCTCGGTGGACCTGAGACCGGCGTCCAGCAGGGCGAGAGCCTGCTCGGTGGGCATCGCGGCGATGCCGGTCCGCCGGCCGCGCTCGAGGTCGGCGGTGCCGAGGTCGCCGGTCATGCCGCTCGCCTCCGCCCACAGGCCCCAGGCCAGCGACACCGCCGGGGTGCCCGCGGCCCGGAAGCCCCGCGCCAGCGCCTCCAGCGAGGTGTTCGCCGCCGCGTAGTTGGCCTGCCCGGGGTTGCCGAGGGTGCCGGCCGCGGAGGAGTACAGCACGAACGCGGCCAGGTTCCGATCCCTGGTCAGCTCGTGCAGATTGCGGGCCGCGTCGGTCTTGGCCCGGAAGGTGGTGTCCAGCCGCTCCGGCGTCTGGGAGGCGAAGACACCGTCGTCGAGCACGCCGGCGGTGTGGACGACGGCGGTGAGCGGATGCCCGGGCTCGACGGCCGCGAGCGCGGCGGTCAACTGGTCCCGGTCGGCCGCATCCGCGGCGACCAAAGTCACCCGCGCACCCAGGCTCGTCAGGTCCCGGGTCAGCGCATCCGCACCGGGCGCCTCCGCGCCACGGCGACTGAGCAGCAGCAGATGCCGTATCCCGTGCTCGGTCACCAGATGCCGCGCGGCCAGCGCACCGAGAGTGCCGGTACCGCCCGTGATCAGCGCGGTGCCCTCCGGGTCCAGCGGACTCGGGCCCTCCGCCACCTCCGCCCGGACCAGCCGCGGGATGCGGACCCGGCCCCCGGCGAGCGCGAGCTGCGGCTCACCCGTGGCCAGAGCGGCAGGCAGCAGACCCTCGTCCCCCTCGGCCACGTCCACCAGCACCACACGGTCCGGATGCTCGTTCTGCGCGGTACGCACCAGACCCCACACCGCCGCCTGAGCCGGATCGTCGACAGCGCCACGGGTCAGGACCACCAGACGACCGTCCGCCTCCTCCCCGGCCAGATGCGCCTGCACCGCGGCCAGGACCTCCCCCGCCAGCACCCGCACGTCCTCACCGGTGCGGCCGGTCAGATCCAGCACCGGCCAGTCCGCCCCCACCGTCTCCTCCGGCGTACGGACCTCCTGCCACTCCACCCGGAACAACGCGTCCCGCACACCGGCGTCCCCCGAGTCCAACTGCCGCGGATCCACCGCACGGAAGGCCAGCGACCCCACCGACGCGACCGGTGCGCCGGCGGTGTCCGCGGCCGTGACGGCCACCGTGTCGTTGCCGAGACCGGTGATCCGTATCCGCAGGGCCGTGGCGCCCGTCGCGTGCAGGGTGACCCCGTTCCACGCGAACGGCAGCAGCACCTGGCCGGGGCCGGTCTCGGCGACCGCGCCGAAACTCGTGGCGTGCAGGGCCGCGTCGAGCAGCGCCGGATGCAGTCCGTAGGCGTCCGCGCCGGCGGCGGCGTCGTCGGGCAGGGCGACCTCCGCGTACGTCTCCTCGCCGTGCCGCCAGACCTTGCGCAGCCCCTGGAACGTGGGACCGAACTCGTGGCCCGCGGCGGCCTGACGGTCGTAGAAGCCGTCGATGTCGACCGGCTGCGCGCCGTGCGGCGGCCAGGCGGTCAGCGGCGCACCGGCGGACGCGGGTGCCGGGGTGACGTACCCGGTGGCGTGGCGCACCCAGTCGGCGTCCTCGCCGGTGCGGGAGTGGATGCTCACCGGACGCCGTGCGGTCTCGCCCTCGGCCGCGCCGACCTGGACCCGCACCTCGACGCTGCCGCGCTCCGGCAGCACCATCGGCTCCTGCAGCACCAGTTCGTCGAGGGTTCCGGCGCCGACCCGGTCGCCCGCCTGGAGCGCGAGTTCCACCAGGCCGGTGCCCGGCACCAGGACGACGCCGGACTTGGCGTGGTCGGCGAGCCAGCGCTGCCCGGTGACCGAGAGCCGCCCGGTCGCCAGTACCCCGGCTCCGTCGGGGAGTTCGGCCACCGCGCCCAGCAGCGGGTGCGCGGCGTCGGCCAGTCCGAGGGACGTCACGTCGGCGGCGCCGGGGCCGGTCTCGGCCCAGTAGCGTTCCCGCTGGAAGGCGTAGGTGGGCAGGTCGACCCGGCGGGCCCCGGTGCCGTCGAGGAGGGCGGCCGGTGCGGCGGGCACGCCCCGCACCCACAGTCCGGCGACCGCGGCCAGGAGCGTGGCCGGCTCGGACCGCTCGCGGCGCAGCCCCGGCAGGAACGCGGCGCCGGCCGGGTCGCCGAGCGCGTCCACGGTCTCCCGGGCCATCGCGGTGAGCACCGCGTCCGGCCCGATCTCCAGGAAGTGACCGGCGCCCCGCTCCCGTACCCAGCGGACCGCGTCGGCGAAGCGCACCGCCTCGCGCACGTGCCGCACCCAGTAGTCGGGGGTGCCGAGGTCGTCGAGCCCGACGCGGGCTCCGGTCAGGGTCGACACGACGGGGATGCCGGGCTCGGCACAGGTGAGCGTGGCGGCGACGGCCCGGAACTCCGCCAGCATCGGCTCCATGCGCACCGAGTGGAAGGCGTGGCTGACCCGCAGCCGCTTCGTCTTCCGTCCCCGGTCCGCGAGCGCGGCCGCGACCGTGAGGACCGCGTCCTCGTCGCCGGACACCACCACGGCCTCGGGGCCGTTCACGGCGGCGATCCCGGCCCGCCCGTCCGCCGGCAGCAGCGGGCGCACCTCGTCCTCGGACGCCTGGACGGCGACCATCGCGCCGCCCTCGGGCAGTGCCTGCATCAGCCGGCCCCGCGCGGCGACCAGCCGGGCGCCGTCGGCGAGCGAGTAGACGCCCGCCACATGGGCGGCGGCCAGCTCGCCGATGGAGTGCCCGGCCACGAAGTCCGGCCGCACGCCCCACGTCTCCACCAGGCGGAACAGCGCCACCTGCAGCGCGAACAGCGCGGACTGCGTGTACACGGTGCGGTGCAGCAGCGCGGCCGCCTCGGTGCCGTCCTCGGCGAAGACCACGTCGCGCAGCGGCAGTGGGACGTGCCCGGCGAGCGCCCGGTCCAGCTCCGCGCACGCGGCGTCGAACGCCTCGGCGTACGCCGGGTACGCCGCGTACAGCTCGCGCCCCATGCCGGCGCGCTGGCTGCCCTGCCCGGTGAACAGGAACGCCGTCCTGCCCGGGGCCGGGGAGCCGGTCACCACGGGCCCGGCCGGTGTGCCGGCGGTCAGCGTGTCGAGGCCGGCGAGCAGTTCGGCGCGGTCGCCCGCCAGGACGACGGCCCGGTGGTCGAGCGCGGCACGGGTGGTCAGCAGGGAGTACGCGACGTCGGTGAGCCGGTCGTCGCCGTCCCTGAGCCGGGCGGCCAGTCGTGCCGCCTGACCCGCCAGCGCCTCGGGGGTCTTCGCCGACAGGGCGTACGGCAGCACGCCGGGCGTCACGTCGGCGGCCGTCGGCTCCGCGTCCGGGGCCGGTTCCGCGGGGGCTTGTTCGAGGATGATGTGGGCGTTGGTGCCGCTGACGCCGAACGAGGACACCGCCGCCCGGCGGGGCCGCTCCAGCTCCGGCCACGGCCGCGCCTCCGTCAGCAGTTCCACCGCACTCGAACCCCAGTCCACCTTCGTGGACGGCTGATCCACATGCAGCGTCTTCGGCAGCACACCGTGCCGCATCGCCTGCACCACCTTGATGACGCTGGCGGCGCCCGCCGCGCCCTGGGTGTGCCCGATGTTCGACTTCAGCGAGCCGAGCCACAGGGGCTCCGCGCGGTCCTGGCCGTAGGTCGCGAGCAGCGCCTGGGCCTCGATCGGGTCGCCGAGCGTGGTGCCGGTGCCGTGCGCCTCCACCAGGTCCACCTCGGACGCGGTCAGGCCGGCGTCGGCGAGCGCGGCGCGGATGACGCGTTGCTGGGACGGGCCGTTGGGTGCGGTCAGGCCGTTGGAGGCGCCGTCCTGGTTGACGGCGGAGCCGCGCACCACCGCCAGCACCGGGTGGCCCTGCCGCTGCGCGTCCGACAGCCGCTCGACCAGCAGCAGTGCCGCGCCCTCCGCCCAGCCGGTGCCGTCCGCCGCGTCCGCGAAGGCCTTGCAGCGGCCGTCGCCGGACAGCCCGCGCTGGCGGGAGAACTCCACGAACGCGTCCGGCGTCGTCATCACCGCCACGCCGCCGGCGAGGGCCATCGTGGACTCGCCGCTGCGCACGGACTGTGCGGCCAGGTGCAGCGCCACCAGCGAGGAGGAGCAGGCCGTGTCCACGGTCAGCGCGGGGCCCTCCAGACCGAAGGTGTAGGAGATGCGGCCGGAGGCGACGCTGCCGGACGTGCCGGTCAGCCGGTAGCCCTCCAGCTCTCCCCCCGCGTGCTGCAGCCGGAGCGTGTAGTCGCGGTCGTTGACGCCGACGAACACGCCCACGTGCTCGCCGCGCAGCTTCGTCGGGTCGATGCCGGCGCGCTCGAGCGTCTCCCAGGCGGTCTCCAGCAGCAGCCGCTGCTGCGGGTCCATGGCGACGGCCTCGCGCGGCGAGATGCCGAAGAAGCCCGCGTCGAACCGGGTCGCCGTGTCCAGGAACGCGCCGCTCTTCGCGTACGAGGTGCCCAGGTGCTCGGGATCCGGGTCGTAGATGCCGTCCAGGTCCCAGCCCCGGTCCTCGGGGAAGCCGCCGATCACGTCGGTGCCGTCGGCGACGATGCGCCACAGTTCGTCGGGGCCGTCGGCGCCGCCGGGGAACCGGCAGCCCATGGCGACGATCACGATGGGGTCGTCGTCCTCCGCCGCCGCCCGCCGGTGCTCCTCGGCGCCGTCCCGGGCCGGCCCGGTGACCTCGCCGACCAGGTCCCCGAGCAGCTTGCGGGCCAGGTCGGCGGGGGTCGGGTAGTCGAAGACCAGCGTGGCCGGCAGGGTGAGCCCGGTGCGCTTGCCGATCCGGTTGCGCAGTTCGACCGCGGTCAGCGAGTCGAATCCGGCGTCCTTGAAGGCGCGTGTCTCGCCGATGGCGTCGGGCGAGCCGTGGCCGAGGACGGCCGCCGCCTCACCGCGGACGAGATCCATGAGGGTGCGCTCCCGCTCGGCCGCCGGGAGGCTCGCGAGCCGCTGCCCGAGCGTTCCCGTGGCGGCCTGTTCCGTGCCGCCCTGCGCCGCGGCGCGCCGCAGCGGGCGGACCAGGGAGCGCAGCAGCCACGGCACCGGCTCCGTCGCCGACCGGGCCCGCAGCCCGGCCAGGTCCAGGCGCGCCGCGACGAACGCCGCGTCGGCGGCCCGGAGCGCGGCGTCCAGCAGGGCCGTCCCGGTCCCGGCCGACAGGCCCAGCATGCCGTCGCGGCGGTGGCGGCGCAGCGCCGTCTCGTCCAGGTGCGCGGTCATGCCGCTCGCGTCGGCCCAGTACCCCCAGGCAAGGGAGACTGCGGGGACGCCGTCGGCGCGCAGCCGGCGGGCGTAGGCGTCGAGCGCGGCGTTGGCGGCGGCGTAGTTGGCCTGCCCGGGGTTGCCGAGGGTGCCGGCCGCGGAGGAGTACAGCACGAACGCGGCCAGGTTCCGATCCCTGGTCAGCTCGTGCAGATTGCGGGCCGCGTCGGTCTTGGCCCGGAAGGTGGTGTCCAGCCGCTCCGGCGTCTGGGAGGCGAAGACACCGTCGTCGAGCACGCCGGCGGTGTGGACGACGGCGGTGAGGGGGTGGTCGGGCTCGACGGCCGCGAGCGCGGCGGTCAACTGGTCCCGGTCGGCGGCGTCGGCGGCGAGGACGGTCACCCGCGCCCCGAGGCTCGTCAGGTCCCGGGTCAGCGCGTCCGCACCGGGTGCCTCCGGGCCGCGGCGACTGAGCAGGAGGAGGTGCCGTATCCCGTGCTCGGTCACCAGATGCCGCGCGGCCAGCGCACCGAGGGTGCCGGTACCGCCCGTGATCAGCGCGGTGCCGTTTACGTCCAGCGGGCTCGGGCCCTCCGCCACCTCCGCCCGGACGAGCCGCGGGATGCGGACCCGGCCCCCGGCGAGCGCGAGCTGCGGCTCACCCGTGGCCAGAGCGGCGGGCAGCAGGCCCTCGTCCCCCTCGGCCACGTCCACCAGGACCACACGGTCCGGATGCTCGTTCTGCGCGGTACGCACCAGACCCCACACCGCCGCCTGAGCCGGATCGTCCAGAGCGCCACGGGTCAGGACCACCAGACGGCCGTCCGCCTCCTCCCCGGCCAGATGCGCCTGCACCGCGGCCAGGACCTCACCCGCCAGCACCCGCACGTCCTCACCACCACGGCCGGTCAGATCCAGCACCGGCCAGTCCGCCCCCACCGTCTCCTCCGGCGTACGGACCTCCTGCCACTCCACCCGGAACAACGCGTCCCGCACCTCGTCGGCCCGGGTGGTGAGGTCGGCGGCGGCCACGGCGCGGAACATCAGCTCGCGCACGCACAGGACGGGTGCCCCCGAGGGGTCGGCGGCGGCGATGGAGACCGTGCCGTCGCCGTGCGGCGTGACGCGCACCTTGAGCCGGCGCGCGCCCGACGTGTACAGGGAGAAGCGGCGCCAGGTGTGCGGCACCAGCACCTTGCCGTCCTGCCGGGCCGCGCCCGCCGGGCTCAGCTCGGCCGCCCGCAGCACCAGGTCGAGCAGCAGCGGGTGGAGGGCGAAGTCCGCGGCGTCGGGGCCCGTCTCCGGCAGCACCGCCTGCGCGTACACCTCCTCGCCGTGCCGCCATGCCTCCGACAGGCCCTCGGGGAGCAGTTCCGGGGCCACGGCGTCGGCTCCGTGCGGCCGTCGCACCGTGAAGTCGCCGACGAACGCGGGAGGCTGAGCCGAGAACCGGCCCACCGCGTGCCGGGTCCACTGCTCGGAGCCGTCGGCGCACGCGTGGATGCTGACCTGGCGTCCGCCGGGAGCGGCGGCACCGGAGTCCGTCGCACCGGAGGTCACCTGTACCCGGACGGACACGGCGCCGGTGGCGGGCAGCACGAGCGGTGCCTCGACGACGAACTCGTCCAGGACGCCCGCGCCCACCTGGTCCCCGGCGTGCACGGCCATCTCGACGAGCGCGGAAGCCGGTACCGCGGCCGGGCCGTTCTCCGCGTCGGCGAGCAGCCAGCCGTGCGCCGAGCGGGACAGCCGGCCGGTGGCCAGCACCCCTCCGGTGCCGGGGAGTTCGGCGACGGCTCCGAGCAGGGGGTGTTCGTCCGCCGCGAGTCCCAGCGCCACCGCGTCGGTGGCGCCGCTCGACCCCTCCAGCCAGTAGCGCCGACGTTGGAAGGGGTAGGTGGGCAGGTCGACGTGGGGGTGACCGGTGGAGTCGGGGAGGGGGTCGGTGACCACGCCGCGGGTGTGCAGGACGGCCAGGGAGGTGTGGAAACGGGCCGG